>CAMZKI010000226.1 GCA_947311125.1 uncultured Chlorobiota bacterium | reverse complement strand
CTCCTCCTTCTTCTCCTCCTCATCCTCTCCTCCTCTTTCAATCCTCGTACTCCTCTTTCTCCTCCTTTTTGGTCTTCGTGAAGGGTAGACTGTCATATAGTGAAAGGCATTTATAAACATGGAATTTCGGATTTTGCCTGTCTTCCCAGTTGATTCAATTCCTAATATCTTCTTACCTCTTCTTCTCTCTTAGTCTTTTTTATTCAACTTTGCTGTCAAATGCTCATATTGACTCTTTATTTTACTAAGTTACAAAATTACTTCTGCACATAGCTTTTATTCGGAATTGGGTTAGGAGGTAGAAGGACTGATACAAAGATATTTGGTTCAGTGATGGATTGATGGGTGGAATAAAAACAAATACAGCTAGAAAAAAAATAAAAATTATGTACGGAAAAATAAAAGATTATTTAACTTCAGAAATAAAAGCAATAAAAGATGCCGGTTTGTATAAAAATGAAAGAATTATAACAACACCGCAAGGAGCAGAAATAACCTTGTCCGACGGTTCAAAAGTTATTAATTTTTGTGCAAATAATTATCTGGGACTTTCTTCTCATCCGAAAGTAATTGCTGCAGCCAAAAGAGCCTTGGACACACACGGTTACGGTATGTCTTCTGTCAGGTTTATTTGCGGAACACAGGACATTCATAAAGAGCTTGAGAAAAAAACAGCGGAGTTTTTCGGAACTGAAGATACTATCTTATATGCAGCAGCATTCGATGCAAACGGAGGAGTTTTTGAACCGCTGTTTACAAAGGAAGATGCGATTATATCTGATGAGCTGAATCACGCCTCTATTATTGATGGTGTCAGGCTTTGTAAAGCGGCTCGGTATCGTTACAAACACAGTAACATGGAGGATCTTGAAAATCAGTTAAAAGTTGCACAAGCCCAAAGATTCAGAATAATTGTAACTGACGGAGTGTTTTCAATGGACGGAGATATTGCCAAACTAAATGAAATATGCGATTTAGCTGAAAAATACGATGCTCTGGTAATGGTCGACGATAGTCATGCTTCTGGTTTTATCGGAAAAACCGGGAGAGGAACACACGAATATCACGATGTAATGAGCAGGGTTGATATTATAACAAGCACATTGGGAAAAGCTCTCGGAGGTGCAATGGGCGGGTTTACAACCGGAAAAAAAGAGATAATAGATATGCTGCGTCAGAGGTCAAGACCATATCTGTTTTCAAACTCATTGTCTCCGGTTATTGTAGGTGCAGCTTTGGAAGTTTTTAACGTTCTTACCGAATCTACGGAATTAAGAGACAAGGTTATCGGAAATGCCGAATACTTCAAGGATAAAATGGAAAAAGCCGGTTTCGTAATCAAACCGTCCGATTCCGCAATTGTTGCACTTATGCTTTTTAATGCTAAACTTTCACAGGATTTTGCAGCAAAGCTTTTAGATGAAGGAATTTATGTTATAGGTTTTTATTACCCGGTAGTGGCAAGAGGTCAGGCTCGAATCAGAATTCAACTTTCTGCGGCTCATAAAAAAGAACACTTAGATAAAGCCGTTGAAGCGTTTATAAAAATAGGAAAAGAATTTAATATACTCGGAAAAACCAAAAAGGAAATTATAGAAATGTACGGAGAGTAATACTGTGTGTTTCAAATAAAAAAAGCCCTGTTTTTTCAGGGCTTTTTATTTTACATACGATTTAGCTTCCATTTTGATATCTTGCTGCTATTTCCTGTTTTAAAAGAATTTCTGCTGTTTTTTTCTGCAATAAATTTAGCTGCTAAAATACCGGCAAGAATATTTTCTTCTTCATTTGCAACTTCCTTAATGAACTCCGGCTTAAATAGGTTCTTTACAAAGCTTGTAGAATATTTTCCCTTAACAAATGCTTCATTTTTCATTACAAACTTTCCGAAAGGCAGGGTGGTTTGAACTCCGGAAACTTTATAGTCGTCAATTGCTCTTATCATTCTTTCAATTGCTTCCGTTCTGTTTTTACCGTAAGTAATAAGCTTGGCAATCATCGGGTCGTAATGGACAGGAATGTTCATTCCTTCTTCAAAGCCGTCGTCAACTCTCACCCCGGGTCCTTCAGGTTTTTTATATTCAATAAGTTTTCCTATATCCGGCAAGAAATTATTGTTCGGGTCTTCTGCATAAACACGAACTTCTATTGCATGCCCGTTTATTTTTAATTCATCTTGCGAAAAACTGAGTTTTTTGCCTTCGGCAACACGAATTTGTTCTTTCACTAAATCAATACCGGTAATCAGTTCGGTAACCGGGTGTTCTACCTGTAATCGCGTATTCATTTCAAGAAAATAAAATTCTCCGTTATTATATAAAAACTCTACGGTTCCGGCACCGGTATAACTGCACGATTTTGCAACATTAACGGCAGTTTCGCCCATTTTTTTTCTTAATTCGGGCGTAAGAACCGCCGAAGGGGCTTCTTCAATTACTTTTTGGTGTCTTCGTTGAACGGAACATTCTCTTTCAAAAAGATAAACGGTATTGCCGAAATTATCCGCCATTATTTGAATTTCGATATGTCTTGGTGCGGTAAAATATTTTTCTATAAAAACGGCTCCGCTTCCGAATGCCGAAACAGCCTCATTAACGGCAGTTTTCATTTGTTCTTCAAAGTCTTCGGGTTTTTCGACAATACGCATACCTTTTCCGCCGCCGCCTGCTGCTGCTTTTATCAAAATCGGATAACCGATGCTTAATGAAAGTTCTTTGGCTTTTTCAATATCCGTAATTGCTTTGTCAGTTCCGGGAATCATGGGGATATTGTAATCTTTTACCGTGTCTTTTGCTTGTAACTTATCGCCCATTAAGCGGATGGCTTCCGGCTCGGGACCGATAAAAATAATTCCGGCATCTTTCACGGCTTTGGCAAATTCGGCATTTTCCGACAAAAAACCGTAACCCGGATGTACTGCATCAACATTTAAATCTTTGCAATACTCTATAATTTTACTGCCGAGAAGATACGATTGATTTGAAGGCGGAGGTCCGAGCAAAACGGCTTCGTCTGCATATTTAACATGCGGAGAATTACGATCGGCTTTCGAATATACGGCAACCGTTTCTATCCCGAGTTCTTTACACGAACGCATTATCCTCAAAGCTATTTCACCTCTGTTTGCAATTAATATTTTTTTAATTTTCGACATATTTCAGAAAATTTTTGTCTGCTAAATTAGTTATTTTCGCTTGTCGTTCCAAGTTTTAAATATGTTTGTTTTACAAGATAAACCCGAAACTTTTTTGCGGCTTTTTTATCCTCCCCAACTTTCCCTGTCCAAACTTCTGTATTGAATGGCCTCGGCAAGATGTTCTGTTTTTATGTTTTCGGAGTTTGCCAAATCTGCAATAGTTCTTGAAACCTTAAGAATCCTGTCGTAAGCTCTGGCAGATAATCCGAGACGCTCCATTGCATTTTTTAACAATGCACTTCCGGCGGCATCAATTACGCAATATTTTCGCATCATTTCGGGGGTCATTTGTGCGTTATTGTGTATTTCTTTATATTTTTTAAATCGTTTTTCCTGTATTTCACGAGCGGAAATTACACGTTTACGAACCGTTTCGCTGTTTTCTCCCGCTTCGGTTTCTGAGAGTTTTCCGAATGGCACGGGAACCACTTCAATATGAATATCAATACGGTCGAGCAAAGGACCCGATATTTTATTCAGGTATTTTTGGACGGCACCTGCGGAGCATACACATTCTCTGTCAGGATGATTGTAGTAGCCGCAAGGGCAGGGGTTCATAGATGCCACAAGCATAAAACTTGCCGGGTATTCAACAGTAAATTTTGCCCTTGAAACAGTTATTTTTCTGTCTTCCAGCGGCTGACGCAATACCTCCAAAACCGATCGTTTAAATTCCGGAAGCTCATCGAGAAATAAAACGCCGTTATGAGCCAAAGAAATTTCTCCGGGTTGCGGAAATTGTCCTCCTCCTACCAATGCCACATCACTAATCGTATGATGCGGCGAACGAAAGGGTCTTTTTGTTATTAAAGATGTGTTTTTTTCTGTTTTTCCGGCAACGGAATGTATTTTTGTTGTTTCCAAGGCTTCGCTGAGAGTTAAAGGAGGTAAGATGGTTGGTATTCGTTTTGAAATCATTGTTTTTCCTGCACCCGGAGGACCTATCATAATAATGTTATGTCCGCCGGCTGCAGCAATTTCCAAAGCGCGTTTTACATTTTCCTGACCTTTTACATCAATAAAATCAAGTTCGGTATTATTTACGTTTTCATAAAATTCTTTTCTTGTATCAACTACGGTTTGTTTCGGTTTTGTTTTCCCGTCAAAAAAATCAATTACATCTTTTATGTTTTCAACACCGTAAACTTCAAGATTGTTTACGACAGCTGCTTCCCTCGCATTTTCTTTCGGAAGAATAAAACCCTTAAATTTTTCGGCTCTTGCCTGAATTGCTATGGGAAGAACTCCCTTTATCGGTTGTAAAGTTCCGTCAAGCGAAAGTTCTCCCATAATTACATATTTTCCGATTTCTTTAGATTTTATTTGCTCGGAAGCAGCGAGAATTCCGACGGCAAGTGTCAGGTCGTAAGCCGAACCTTCTTTTCTTATATCGGCGGGAGCCATATTTATAACCAATTTTTTACCGGGAATCTTATATCCGTGCTGTCGCAATGCGGATTCAATACGCTGTTGACTTTCTTTTACGGCAGCATCAGGCAATCCGACTAAATAAAAATTTGCTCCTCTTGAAACATTTACCTCAACAGTTATTGTTGTTGCGTCAACTCCGAGAACGGCACTGCCGAATGTTTTTATAAGCATAAAAGTTTTCTTTTCAATAAAACGTGAAAGTAATAAGAATTTTTTAAAAGTTAAAATTTCAATTATTTGGTACAGTTTATGTTTGATAATTTAATAATTCAAATAAATAAACTGTGATTTAAATGGTATGTTTTTTGAATTATATGAAATATCAAAATAAAAGCATGGAAAATACTATACGAGTTGAAAGAGCCAAGAAAAGGATTACACAAGCGGAATTGGCGAAACAAGTTCATGTTTCCAGACAAACTATACATGCAATTGAGAACGGAAAATTTGTTCCGTCAACACTTCTCGCTTTGAAAATAGCCGGATATTTCGGTGTATCGGTAGAGGATTTATTTATTCTTGAAAAATCGGATTTAGAAAAATAATTTTCTTTTGTTTTTTCCGTTTATGCTGTTATGAATAAATCCTTAAAAGCAAGTTTGTATGAAATAGTGTTTGAAGCCGATACTCCTGCCGGAAAAATTTTTGACGTAGTTTTACTTATTACTATTATACTCAGTGCATTGGTTGTTATGGCTGAAAGCATTGAAAGTATTTTTGAAAAATATCGTTCTTTTTTGAAAATATCGGAATGGACTATCACTATTATTTTTACGCTGGAATATTTTTTGCGGATTTGGCTGGTTAATAAAAAAACAGCGTATATTTTCAGTTTCTACGGCTTGATAGACTTATTTTCAGTTATTCCCACATACTTAGGATATTTTGTAACAGGAGGACCTTCCGGGTTGTCAATAATTCGTTCGCTGAGGCTGTTGAGGGTTTTCAGAATATTTAAATTGTCGCGATATGTTTCCGAAAGCCAAATGCTTATCAAAGCTATGTATGCAAGCAGACACAGGATCGGTGTTTTTTTCTTTTTTGTTATTATGATTGTTGTTGTTTTGGGGTCGGTTATGTATATTGTAGAGGGAGAGAAGAGCGGATTCAGCAGTATTCCTCAAAGCATTTACTGGGCTGTCGTAACTCTTACTACCGTAGGATACGGAGATATTGCTCCGGCAACTGCCCTCGGTAAATTTATTGCCGGAGCCGTTATGATTTTAGGGTACGCAATTATAGCGGTTCCTACAGGTATAATAACGTCAGAAATAACCCAACTGCAACAAAATAAAAAAGTAACTACGCAGGTTTGTCCCGGATGTTTGAAAGAGGGACATGACGATGATGCCGAATACTGTAAATTTTGCGGGGCTGAAATAAATCCGTAAATTATATAAAGAAAAGGAGCAACCTGAAAAAAACAGTTGCTCCTATCTCTCCCTGCTTATATTATTATTCCTGCTCTGCCAGAAATCTTTCGGCGTCTAATGCTGCTTTACAGCCTGATCCCGCAGCTGTTACGGCTTGTCGGTATGTTGAATCCTGAACATCTCCGGCGGCAAATACGCCCGGCACGTTTGTTTTAGATGTTCCCGGTACTGTTTTTATATACCCGGTTTCATCAGTTTCGATATATTTTTTGAAAATATCAGAGTTAGGCTTATGTCCTATTGCAACAAAAAAACCGTCAATTTCAATTTTTACCTCTTCTTCATCCGGCTCACCTTTGCGTTTAATTAAAGTTGCTCCCGTAACAACGTTACTTCCCGTAATTTCTTTTGTGTTGTGTTCGTATAAAACTTCTATGTTCGGAGTATTTTCAACTCTTTTAATCATAGCCTTAGAGGCCCTCATATAAGGTTTTCTTACAATAAGATAAACCTTTTCGGCTAAGCCGGCAAGATATGTTGCTTCTTCTGCGGCAGTATCTCCTCCGCCTACTACGGCAACTTTTTTACCTTTGTAAAAGAAACCGTCGCAAGTTGCACATGCTGATACTCCGGCACCTTTAAACCTTTCTTCTGATTCAAGACCCAGGTATTTTGCGGTTGCACCGGTTGCTATAATAACTGTTTCGGCAATAATCGGCTTTTTGTTGTCAACGATTATTTTAAAAGGTCTCTTTGAGAAATCAACAGCGGTAACCTCTCCCCATCGAACATCTGTTCCAAAGCGTTCTGCCTGGGCTTTAAGGTCTTCCATCATAACAGGACCGGTAACTCCTTCCGGATAACCGGGAAAATTTTCAACTTCGGTTGTTGTGGTAAGTTGCCCGCCGGCTTCCATACCCTGAATAACAACGGGATTTAAATTAGCTCTTGCCGCATATATTGCAGCTGTATATCCGGCAGGACCGGAACCTATAATCAGGCATTTTACATTTTCGGCAGGTTCTTGTTCTGCTGACTTATTGTCATTGTTTTCATTTACGTTTAAGGGTTTAAAAAAACTCATAATTATTTGATTTTTGTTTATAATATCTTTGTTTTTGTGTCTGTCGTATATAACAGGACTTTTATGTCTGAAATTAAACAAAATATATACCGTTGTTGGTAAAACGGTTAGATTGTCAGTCTGTTTTGCAGAAAAATTACAATGTTTTAGTTTAAGTATTTTTGTGTTTAACAGAATTATTTTATAATTTTGCGAACGCTTTTACATAAAAGCAAAAAATTTTCGGGGTGTAGCTCAGTTGGCAGAGTACGCGTCTGGGGGGCGTGGGGTCGGAAGTTCAAGTCTTCTCACCCCGACAATAAAACGACTTAACTTATTACTTTTCAGGTTAAGTCGTTTTTTATACTTTTAACTCTTACTTATTTAAATTCTGTTCAAGCTTTAAGCATAGATTTAAATCTGTTTCCCGAACCGTTTATTTACAAAAACGACCCCTTTACCGGCAAAAACATACCCTTTAATAACTCACACCGACTTTTCTTTTTTTTCTTATTTCCTCTCTTTAATTTTGAGACAAACAAAAGCGGATGCCGAAAAGCTGAAAAGAGTAGGCAAAATTTTAATTAATTAAGTTATGAAAAAAATTTTATTTGTTATGTTAATTTTTACGGGCATAAGTTTTTACGGTAAAGCTCAAACAGTTGCATTCATTACTTCCGGCGGCAGCTCCGGCAGTTATGTACATTGGATGCCCCTTGCTTTACAAAGCTCCGGTTCGGGAGCGGAAATTTCGGAAATTAAAACCGACTTTAAGGTCTTTCCCAATCCTTGTTCCGATTTTATAATTGTTAAAGGCGACTTTAATAAAATTGAAATTTTTGATACCGAAGGAAAACTGATTAAAGTTTCCGATAAAAACAAAATTGATGTTTCTTCTTTTAAACCGGGTGTTTATATGCTGAAAACCGAAAAAATACCGAAACCTTTGTAAAAAATAATTATTAATTAAAAACAAAATAAAAATGAAAAAAATCGCAGTTTTCTTAATGAGTTTAATTCTTTCAATTGTAACTTATGCACAAGTCCCTGATAGTGTATTTGTTGCTGTAAATATGGACAATGACCCGGGTGCTTATGTTAATGTTGATGTATTAAAAAATGATACTGTTGTTTATACTGTAGATTTTTCCGGTACTTATTCAAACGGTATATATTCCGGTTATGTTAATATCCCTTCAGATGTTTGGAGTGGGGGTGGTGAATATAAACTTGATATTGAAGGAACTGAAATAGTAGTTGCATCTGTGCCTTATGCTGCAACATCACAATATCTGTCAGAAACAAAAATTATTAATAATAACGGTAATCAAGTTGTTAAAATTTTAGCAAACGGTAAATATCTATATGTTGATGCTTATGATAATTATCATAATACAAATATATATACATTTGAATATGACATTACATTATGTAATAATAAAACAATCACAATAGATGGTGAAACTCTTACAGGAACATTACCTACTATATCAGAATTAAAGGCAATATTCAATCAATCACAATATTTTGAAACAGATGGATATAATGGACTACATTTAGTATCATATTATTGGACATCTGTTGAAATAAAAATTTCAGCATTAACAAAAGAATATTTAACACCTTATAATATTAACACTGATACAGAAAATGCAAGAGTAAGATGTGTATATAAACCTTAAAAATAAGATTAAAACCCAAATTCGGAGTGCGACTTCGAGTCGCCCCCCGAATTTATTAAAGAGTGAATTTTTTTTTATACCTTCGGCAAAACAAAGCCCGTAAAAATGAGAACCTGTGTTATAAAGACGACGAAAAAAATGCAAGAGATGCCCTTAAAAAATTAATTCAGCTGTATTTCCGCGACAATTTGGAGGTGTCGGCAATGTCGTCTTCGATAAAATCGGGTGTCGAAGCAATAAAAAAATACCGCCCCGATATTGTTTTTTTAGATGTTGAAATGCCCGAAAAAAACGGTTTCGGCTTGTTCGAATATTTTGAAGAAGAAAGTTTTACCGTAATTTTTACCACCGCTTACGAACAATACGCATTAAATGCCATAAAACATTTTGCATTCGATTATTTGCTTAAACCCGTAAACCATACCGAACTTTCGCAGGCACTTAACCGGCTTGAAGAAAAAGAAAACAGAAGCGAAACCGATAAAAATATTATTTTCAGAGGCGGAAACAATGTAAACAAAATTGCTTTGGCTTCCGGAAACGGCTATATTTTTGAAAATGCCGATAATATAATATACTGCAATTCGTCGGAAAATTATACAAAGGTGTATTTTGCTCATAAAAAACCGCTTTTAATATCCAAAACACTGAAAAATACGGAAAGCATACTGCCCGAAAAAATATTTTTCAGAATACACAGGTCTTATATCGTAAACTTAAATTACATTAAAAAATTAGATAAAAATAAAGGATTTAAAATTACGCTCGAAACCGGAGATATTTTGCCGGTTTCAAAAAATAAAATAAAAGAACTTACCGAACGCTTAAAAGGATAATATGCACCGTACCGTTTTTGTCTTTATTTTTGTTTTTATATCCGTATTTTCGAACGCACAAAAATATTATGCAAAAAATTACGGAGTAAAAAGTCGGCTTCCTTCCGATGCGATAAGAGCAATTTTTAAAGATAAAGAAGGTTTTATTTGGATAGGAACCGATGCCGGCGTATCAAAATTTAACGGAAAAAAATTTAAAACCTACACGTCTTCCGACGGTTTTTCCGGAGATATGATTTGGAGCATAACGCAAGACAAAAAAGGTGCAATGTGGTTTGCCTGCTACAACGGCGGCGTAAACAAATCGGAAAACGGAAAAATAACCGCCGAAGGAACCGAAAAAAATATTCCCGATATTAATGTGCGAAAAATTTACTATTCCGAGAAGTTCGATTGTATATTAGCCGGTGCCGATAATGCACTTTCGGTTTTTTTTGACGATACTTTGGTAAATTTCAGTCCCGGAAAAATAAAAGACGATAAGGGAAATATTATAAAACGAATGCAGGTTACCGATTTTCTCGAAACCGACAGTTTTATATACGTGTACACCTATGCCGGCAACACAACTTATAAATTTTTTCCGGAAAGTAAAACGCTTAAACCGGCAGACAAAACCGACCGGCTGTGCCAAAAATTTCCCGTTTCCGGCGTTTTTGTAAGCTCAAAGCACGATACCCTTATTTCATACCGCCGAAAAGGTATTGAGGTTTTTAAAAAAGACACAAGTTTTATTTTTGAAAATATAGGGCAGGTTTTCAGCTTTTCGGAAGATAACGAAAAAAACGTCTGGTTTTCGGCTTGGGCATATACTGATATGGAAGAGCCGGGCGGCATTTTCAGATACGACGGTAAAAATTGTCGCAATTTTTCTGCCGATTTCGGAATAAAAGACCGGCTGGTTTTCAGCACGTTTTACGATAAAGAGCAAGAAATACTTTGGGCGGGAACGGTAAAAAACGGCTTGTTCGCAATACCTTCTCCGTATTTTGAATACATACGCCTGCCCGACGAAGATACAAAAATAAACCGGCTGTTTACAGATGCCGAAAATAAGCTGTGGTGTGCTTCCGATAAGGGAATATTTATAGTGAAAAACGACAAAATTGTTAAAAAAATTAACAACACGTTTTTTTTAAAATATAAAGAAGATTTTTGCAGAGCCAATAGAATAAATAAAAATTTTGCCGAAAAACCCTTTAACGTATTTTCGTTTTTTGCCGATTTCGAAAATAATATTTATGCCGCAACAAATATCGGTATTTTTAGATTTAACCTTGCCGGAAAACTTACGGGCAGATACAATATCTCTTCCGATTACAGAGAACATTACGTTTTTATTTCGCCCGATTTGCTTGTAAAATCCGGCTGGGACCGTCTTTATTATTTCCGTTTGAAGGATAATAAAATGACACGTATAAGAACAGCTTATGACCAAAGCGGCATTGATGCAAGTCGCTTTTTGAAAGACGGAAAAAAAATTTGGGAATCGACAACAACAAACGGGCTGAACTTATTTGTAAACGATACCATTATAAACTTTAACGTAAAAAATTCGGAAATAAAAACCGATATGCTCACGGATGTTTGTATTGATAATAAGGGAAATATCATAACATCGTCGGCAAACGACAGGATTTTTATTTATAAATATTCCGGCAAAAAACTTAAACTCATAAAAACAATAAGCAAAAAAGACGGTATTGTCGGAAATTCGATACGCAATATGGTATGCAGCAAAGAAAACCTCGTTTTTATTAATACCAACCTCGGGCTTAATGTTTTTGATTTAAATGCCTTTTACGATAAAGACAGCGTTGAAATACGATTTTTTGACAATACCGAAGGTCTCGGCGGAACATCTTATACTTCTCCGGTTTTTAATGCGAACGGAGATTTGTATTTTGCTTCCGGAAATAAAATCGTAAAATTTCGGAACCGCAAAAAAGCAATTTTCGCCGGCAGCAAGCTTAGGGTAAAACAGACCGGCTTTATGCTTAATTTTAAGGATACTTTGCTTTCAGAAATTAAAAAACAGGGAGATGTATTTATATTCAGGCATTTTGAAAATAATGCAGCGTTTAATTTTGATGTTCTTAATTTTCTTAATCCGGAAAAAGACCTGTTTGCCTATCGTTTGTATCCGCATCAAAAATATTTTACCGAGTTTACAAAAATAAGAAAAGCATCTTTTTTTAAACTGCCTCCGGGCAATTATGTTTTTGAGGTTATATCAAAAAATATTAATACAAATAAATTTGCAAAACCGCTTAAAATAAAATTTAAAATACTGAAACCTTGGTATAACACACTTTGGTTTTATATTCTTGTAACAGTTTTCTTTGTCGGAATTATTTCAACGGCAATTTTTTTGCGATTTAAAAAAATAAATGCCGACAAAAAACAACAAATAGAATTGAATAAACGAATTGCCGAAACCGAAATGAGAGCTTTGCAGTCGCAAATGAATCCGCATTTTGTGTTTAATGCGATAACCGCAATTCAAAACTACATCCTCGGACAGGAAACCGAAAAAGCAAACAATTATCTCGGCTATTTTGCCGGTTTGCTGAGAAAAACTTTGAACAATGCTTCGAAAAAACATGTAACTCTCGAAGAAGAGCTGAATTATTTGCAAAATTATATAAGTATTGAAAAAATGCGGTTCAGCGAAACATTTGAAGTGATTTTTAAAACAGATAAAAAGATTGATAAAAAAACATGCCTGATACCGCCTATGCTTATACAACCGCTTATCGAAAATTCGATAAAACACGGAAAGGTGCATACATTAAAACACGGAAAAATAATTGTTGAATTTAAACGTGCAGAAAATGATATTTTGCTTTGTTCGGTAAGCGATAACGGCGTAGGGTTTAAGAAAAGTGCCGAAAACAAAATTCATAGAATAAAAACATCGAAAGGTTTAAATATTGTAAAAGAACGAATAAATCTTTTAAATAAAAAATACGGAGAAAAACGGTTTTTTACGGAAATAATAAGCGACGATAACAAAACAGTCGTAAAATTGTATTTGCCGTTTATAAATTTACGTCAAGATTCTGTTTATGAAATTTAAAACGAAACTCTAATTTTTTTTGACAAATCCGCTTCATAATTTTCGATGACATTATTTTTAAAAGTTTTTAACTGAAAGTTTTTGCCGTCAAAAACTCCGAAAGTAAAATTAACAAGCCAATCGCCGAGATTAATATGTTTTGAAGATTTTCCGATGTCTGTCATAAGCGGAAAGTGCCGATGTCCGTATATCATATAATCAAAATACTCTTTTTTTAGCACACTTTCCGAATGCAAAATCAACAGTTCTTTTTCCTTACCCTTAAAGTCGGTGTGTTTTTCTTTTTTTCTGCGGGAAAGAGACCATTTTCGGGCAATAAAAAACGCAAAATTCGGGTGCAGACGAGAAAAACACCATTGCAGAAATCTGTTTGTAAATATTTTTTTCAGAAACTTATATGACATGTCGCCGGGTCCGAGACCGTCGCCGTGTGCAACATAAAACTTTTTTCCGTCTATTTCGGTTTTCAGTTCTCGATGCAAAACTTTTACGCCGAGTTCTTCGGAAAGATAATCTTTCATCCAAATATCGTGGTTGCCGGTAAAAAAAACAACATTAACACCGAAATCCGTAAGCTCGGCAATTTTTCCCAAAAACCTGACGAAACCGCGAGGCACAACCGATTTGTATTCCCACCAAAAATCAAAAATATCTCCGACAAAGTAAACGGTTTCCGCATCAGATTTTATGCTGTCAAGAAAGTTCACGAGTTTAAGTTCCCGTTTAAAACTTCTTTTCCTGTCCGGTAAGCCTAAATGTATATCGGAAACAAAATATGTTTTTTTGTTTTTCATAGAGAAACAAAAGTAAACAAATTCTAATATTCTGAAAACAGATATTTATTTCCGACAAAACTTACTTTTAAGGCTTTATGATTTTTTTCAAATAAATTGTAAACTTTTTCTAATTCCGACCAAAATAAAACAAGCTGTTTCGGGGTCATTTCGGACATTGTTTTTTGCGATATATCTTTTTTGCTTTTGTTTGAAAATCTGAAAGGGAAGATATGAATGTCCGGATATCCGTATGTTTTTGCGTTATGAAAGCGTGCCGAAAGAAAAACAGGTAAAAAGTTTTTATTTCTGAAAGAAATACACCCGGCGGTTATACAATTTCCGTGAACACAGATTGCTCCGCCCGGATTTGCATCGCCGAATATTTTTCTTGTCCTGTTTCTGTCAATTTTCAGCGGATAATTCAAGCATAACTTAAAACTTGATCCGTATCCGACACTGCCGAAATCATCAATTTCGCCGGTATTAAGCTTTATCCACATAAAATCGTTATTACTGCCGTATAATATTTTACATTTATAAAAGCCTTCGGGAGTTTTGCCGTCGCCTTGCCGCAGTTTTGTTCCTGCTTCATCGTCAACGGCACAAACATGTAAAAGAGCAAGAAGTTTCAATGTGTCGGAACGTTTATTTGCAGCCCAAATTTCAAACTCTTTCTCCTCTTTAAAAAGGCGAAACAGTATATATGAGGGCGGATAATTAACATTTATGTCTCGGCATTTCTGCTTGTATGATTCTCCGATGAGTTTCTCTAAGCGAGATTTAACAAACACCGGAGAACGTTCATTTGTTCCGTTGGGAATATCTGCGACAGTATCAATTTTAAATTCGGCAAATTTTGAATTTTCAGGCTCTTTAAAAGTTTTATTATAAAAAGCGGCAACTTTTCGGTTTTGTGAATCTGAGCAGGAAGCTGCAAAAAATAAAACAGAAAAAAGTAAGAAAAGACGCATAAAAAAAGGGTTTGAAATCATAACGAAAACAACCCCTTTTTTATTATATTACAACGTTTTAGTAGCCGAATATTTCTGTTAATTTTTGCTCGAGAGCAGGACCTCTTAAATTTGTTGCGATTATTTTTCCGTCAGGATCAATTAAGAAGTTTGAAGGAATGCTTCTTACTCCGTAAAGTTTTGCAGGTTCACAGTCCCAATACTTCAAATCACTTACGTGATACCAGTCTTCTAAACCGTCAGTTTCAATAGCTTTAACCCAGTCTTCCTTTGTTTTGTCTAAAGAAACTTGATAAATCGTAAATCCGGATTTTTTGTATTTGTTGTAGTTTTTAACAACAGTGGGGTTTTCGGCACGACACGGACGACACCATGCAGCCCAAAAATCAAGCAATACATAGTTTCCTCTCAGCGATGAAAGCTTTATGTTTTTTCCGTCAGGCGAAGGCAGGTCAATGTCCGGAGCAATATTTCCGACAGAGGGCATAGGCGGGTTATTTTTAAGATAATCGTGTAAGCCTTTTACAAAGCTTGAATTTGGGTATTTCTCATAAAGAACGTTGTCAACTTTTACAAAAAGCTCTCTGTCGGCATTGATGTCAAAAACACTCATTCCCCTTCCGAACTGCTGATATAAAGCAATAATTGAAGCAGGAGAGTCGGTATGTTTGTTTATAAATTCTGTTGAATACTCTTTATGTTTGTCAAAAACTTTTTGAGATGCCTCGTTTATGCTTTTAATCAACGAATCTAAATTACCGTTTCCTTTTTCGGAAAGGTAAATTTTATTTAGAGAGTCGAGGCTTTCAAAAGCTTTGTCAAGGTTGTTATACAGCTCTTGCAGCAATTTAGAATCTTCTGAGCCGGAAACGGTGTAGTCAATTCTGAAGTTTGCGGTATCTGCATTAATGGTAATATTGCTTAAAGAGTCTGCGACAAAAATTATTTGACCGTTTGCTCCTTCTAACTGTAATCCGAAAAGTTCGGGTGCCGCCGTATTTTCACTAAATTCATATTCGCCGTTTTTGTTAAGAGTTACAGTGTCTAAAGGCAATGTGCTCGACGGTAGGAACTTGTTTAAAATCAGCTTCTTTCCGTCAGCATTTTTTATTGTTCCGGAAACCGTAAACCCGTCTTTTTCTGCATTTTTACAAGAAAATAATGCTAAAAAAGGAATTAATACCAAGATAAATTTTTTCATTTTTTCATTTTTTATTCAAAATAAAATCTCTTTAATATATGTTTCCGAAATTCGGATTTTATTCTGAGAATTAATAACAAATTAACAATTTTTCGGAAACTGTATAAAATTTGCCTGCAAAAATAACAATATTTACCAATGAAAAAAGACGACAGTTTGAATTTTGTCGTTTTAATTTTCAGAGTCTACTTCTTTTCCGGAATACGACGAATTTTGTAATTAAGGTAGGCAATTAAAACTGTCATAAGCGGACTGATAAGATTAAAAAAGGCATACGGTAAATAGTCAAGTGTTGCAACACCGAGCACACGTGCCTGAGTGGCCCCCCCGGTATTCCACGGTATCAAAACGGAAGTTACGGTTCCTGCATCTTCAAGAGTTCTGCTTAAAACTTCGGGTTTCAGCCTTCTGTCTTTGAACGCTTTATTATACATTCTGCCGGGAACAACAATTGATATATACTGGTCGGAAGCTGTTGCGTTAAAAAATATACACGATGCTGCCGTTGCCGCAACTAAAGAACCGGATGATCTTACGAGTTTCATAACCGAGAGTGTTATTTTTTTCAGCATTCCCGCAGACTCCATAACACCGCCGAACACCATTGCCGACAAAATAAGCCAAATTGTATTCAGCATTCCGGACATACCGCTTGTTCCGAACAAGTCATTAATCTGTTCATTATCGGTTATAATTTCTATTTTGCCGTACATTGCTTTCATTACACTCGCATAAGATGCTTCTGCATAATTATTAGTAATACCGGAAATGTATTTTATAATATCGGGCTGAAAAATAACGGCAAACAGTCCGCCGGCAAGTGTTCCCAGTAACATTGAAGGAATGGGTTTTACTTTTTTTATAATGATAAATATCAAAAATGCGGGCACAATAAATAGCCACGGAGTAATATTAAATGTTTCGGATATTGCGAGCTGAACTTCTTGAACATCAGCGGTATCAGCGTTAAAATTATAGGTAAAACCGATAATAAGAAAAATAATTAAGGTTAATGACATGGAGGGAACCGTCGTTATCATCATATAGCGTATGTGTGTGTATAAATCAGTTCCTGCCATTGCAGGGGCAAGGTTTGTTGTGTCGGAGAGAGGAGACATTTTATCACCGAAATAAGCACCGGATATTATTGCTCCTGCCGTTACCGGGTCGCTAATTCCCATCGCATGACCTATGCCGAGTAAGGCAATACCTACGGTTGCTATTGTTGACCACGAACTGCCTGTTGCAAGTGATATCAGACTTGCAATTACTACCGTTGCAAATAAAAATATTGAAGGGTGTAAAACATCCAGTCCGTAATATATAAATGCAGGTATAACACCGCTTAAAAGCCATGTTCCTGACAAGGAACCTATTAACAGGAGAATTAAAATAGCGGGCATTGCCTTTCCTATTGTTTTGACAATACGCTTTCTTAGCTTTATCCAATTTATTCCGAGACGAAAAGCTATTACGGAAGCTAATGATGCAGCCAAAAGCAAAGCAAGCTGGTTTGACCCGTCTAAAGTTTCATCACCCCAAATAATAACATTTAACGAAAGTAAAATAATCAGAAAAATAATCGGAATGAAAGATTGCAGGAGCGAAGGGAGCTTTTCTTTTTTGTTCATATCATAAATGTAAAAATTTTCAGACATTCCGTAACACAGAGAATTTAGACAGTCGCAGATTTACTCAAAGTAATTTTTTACGGTATAACCGGCATCTTTCAAAAATCTGTCTTTTTTCATTAACTCCAAGTCGCCGGCAACCATTTCTTTTATTAAATCGTAAAAAGAATACTCAGGTTTCCAGCCGAGCTTTGTTTTTGCTTTTGTCGGGTCTCCTATAAGCAAATCTACTTCTGCAGGGCGAAAATAGGCAGGGTCAACCTTTACGACAACTTTTCCTTTTTGAAGATTCTTGCCATAATCTCCGGAAACGGACTTTATTATTCCGACTTCATTTTTTCCTTCTCCTTCAAACTCTAACTCTGCACCGACTTCTCCAAATGATGTTTTTATCATATCTCTTACCGATGTTGTTTTTCCCGTTGCTATAACAAAATCTTCCGGAGTATTTTGCTGCATCATTAAATACATTGCTTTTACATAATCCTTTGCATGTCCCCAATCTCGTTTTGCAGAAAGATTTCCGACATATAAAGTGTCTTGTAAACCGAGAGCTATTTTTGCCGTTGCGCGGGTTATTTTTCTTGTAACGAATGTTTCTCCGCGTATCGGAGATTCATGGTTAAACAAAATACCGTTACAGGCAAACATACCGTAGGCTTCTCTGTAATTTACGGTAATCCAATAAGCATAAAGTTTTGCAATACCATACGGACTTCGCGGGTAGAACGGGGTTGTTTCTTTTTGCGGAACTTCTTGGACTAATCCGAACAACTCACTTGTTGAAGCCTGATATATTTTCGTTTTATCAATTAAATTTAACAATCTGACGGCTTCTAAAATTCTTAACGTTCCTATTCCGTCAGCATTTGCGGTATATTCCGGGGTTTCAAAACTTACCTTTACGTGGCTCATCGCAGCCAAGTTATATATCTCGTCAGGCTGAATTTCCTGAATTATCCTGATTAGGTTTGTAGAGTCGGTAAGATCTCCGTAATGCAGAATAAAGTTTCTGTTTTCTACATGAGGGTCAAGGTAAAGGTGGTCTATTCTGTCGGTATTAAAAAGAGAGCTTCTTCTTTTGAGTCCGTGAACGATATATCCTTTTTTAAGAAGAAATTCTGCCAGATAGGCACCGTCTTGCCCTGTTATTCCCGTTATTAGTGCGATTTTAGACATATTCAGTATATAAATTTCAGATAAAATTAAACTTCAAAAATATAAAAATAACAATAGTTTGTATCATTTAAAACCGGGCAATTTTAAAAATTATAAAATTAACTTCCGCTTTTACCGTTATATTTAATATTTTTACGCGGTTAAAAACATTATATCTGATTTTTAATAAAAATAAACAAATGAACAAATACAAAGATGATGTTGAAGCGGTTGATGCTTTAAAAAACATTTATGAGAAATTTTCGGAAGAAATAAAAAAAGTAATTTTCGGACAAGACGACATAGTTAAAGAAGTTTTAATTTCAATATTTAGTAACGGACATTGTCTTTTAGTCGGAGTTCCGGGCTTGGCAAAAACCCTGTTGGTTAATACATTAGCTCGGGTTTTGGGGCTTGAATATAAAAGGATCCAGTTTACTCCGGACTTAATGCCTTCAGATATTACGGGAACGGAAATATTAGACGAAAACAGGAAGTTTAAGTTTATAAAAGGTCCTTTATTCGCTAATATTATTCTTGCAGATGAAATAAACAGAACTCCGCCGAAAACACAAGCAGCTTTACTGGAAGCGATGCAGGAAAGAAACGTAACTGCAGGACGTGTAAAATACGAACTTGCAAAACCGTTTTTTGTTTTGGCAACACAAAATCCGATAGAACAAGAGGGAACATACCCGTTACCGGAAGCACAGCTTGACAGATTTATGTTTAATATTTTGTTGGACTACCCCGCATTTGAAGATGAACTCACGATAGTTAAAGAGACAACATCAAATAAAAATGTTGAATTAAACACTATTTTAAAAGCTGAGGATATTATTTATTTTCAAGAACTCATAAGACGTATCCCTATAAATGAAAATGTTTTGAAATTTGCCGTAAACCTTTCTGCAATTACAAGACCGAAAACTGAAAAAGCTCATGAATGGGCAAACTCTTATCTGGAATGGGGTGCCGGTCCCAGAGCATCGCAGTACTTGGTTGTGGGAGCAAAGGCACACGCTGCTGTTACAGGAAAATACTCGCCGGACATTGAGGATGTTAAAGCGGTTGCACATGCTGTTCTTCGCCATCGTATAGTGAGAAATTACAAAGCGGAAGCAGAGGGCATTTCCGTTGATGACATAATAAATAAACTTTTATCAGTTTCAGCTAATGTATAAAACGCTGATAACAATATTACTTATTTTTATTTTCAACTCGGTTTTTTCTCAAACAAAAATTGATTTTGATTCAAAGTTCCTTTTTACAACAAAAGAACTGGGACCGGATATTAAGGTCTTAATTAACAGTGTTGTATTTAAACACGAAAATTCTGTAATGTTTTGTGACAGTGCATTATTTAATTACGAAACTGATTATTTCGATGCTTTCGGAAATGTCAGAATTATAAAGCCCGGAAAAGACCTCAAAGATACTGTTTTTTTATTCGGAGACACTCTTCATTATTCCGGAAAAGAAAAATATGCCCGCGTCAGAAATAATGTTATACTAAAAAAAGACAGCTTGCTGTTGGAAACAGACAGTCTGGATTACGATTTAGATAAAAATATAGGTTATTATTTTAATAACGGTGTTACCGTAAACGGAAAAGACACATTAAAAAGTGTTTTCGGATATTACTATGCAGACGATAACGAATTTTTTTTTAAGAAAAACGTTGAGGTAATAAATCCGAGGTTTAAAATGTTTTCTGATACCTTAAAACACAACACCAAAACAAAAATCTCTTACTTTACAGGACCAACGGATATTATAAGTGACTCAAATTATATTTACTGCGAAAATGGTTGGTATGACCATAACAATAACATATCACAATTTAATAAAAATGCGTTTTTTAAAAATAAAGAACAAAAATTGCAGGGAGACAGTCTTTACTATAACAGGAACTCCGGTATAGGCAAAGCCTTCAAAAACGTAACCTTTAAAGACAGCCTTCAAGATGTTTTGCTTAAGGGAAACAAAGGTTTTTATAATGAAAGTACCGGGTTTTTTCTTATGACAGACAAAGCCGTGTTTATACAGGTTGCCGAAAATAACGATTCTCTTTTTATGCACGCCGATACGTTACAGTCTTATAAAGACTCTTTAATAACAAATGATACCTCTATGGTTTACAGAGTAATACAAGCGTTTTACCATGTTAAAACATATAAGTCGGATTTTCAGTCAATGTGCGACTCCCTTGTTTATAATTTAGCAGATTCTGTTATTGAAATGCATGGAAACCCTGTAATGTGGTCTGACTCAAATCAACTTTCGGCAGATTACATAGAGATTTTTACATATAAGAATGATGTTGATGAGATTGACATGATTGATAATGCTTTTATAATATCTCAATCAGACTCTGTCAGGTTTAATCAGATATTCGGTGATAAGATGTATGCTTATATTGACGACAGGAAGGTTTCGGAAGTTGAAGTTTCCGGCAACGGGAAGTCGGTTTATTTTATAAGAGATGATAACGATAAACTTATCGGGGTTAATTTCATTAACTGTAAGCGAATGAACATCTATCTGAAAGATAACAAGTTGGATAGGATTTGGTTTTACGAAAAACCGACAGGAAAAATTCATCCGCCCTTAAGTTTAAGTATACAGGAAACCTTGCTCTCGGGCTTTAAGTGGGAGGAAACAAATCGACCGAAAAAGAAAGAAGACATTTTTATTTGGGTCGAAACCAGTTCCGCAGTTCCGGAAAACTCAGAGTCTGAAGGAGGCGAAGAAGATGAAAGTTCTGATAATACGGAACAATAATAAAAGTCAAGGAACAAAAGTATTGCATCAATTTAAATTCTTAAGAACTCATAACCGATTCAGATACCTAAAATTTACGCAAATGAAAAAAATAATTATTTTTTCAATCTTTACTTTTCGGAAATATTGCTTTTTCTCAATATACGGTTGAAAATGTGCCCGACCCTAAGAAAGATGGGAACGGCTTTGTCTCCGACCCCGATAATATTATAGGTTATAAAAATATTGAAATAATCGATTCCCTTATCCGGGAAGTTCAGGATTCTTCAAAAGCAGAAATTGCAGTTGTCGCACTTCAGTCAATAGGAGATGCCGTTCCTAAAGAGTTTGCAACGAAACTTTTTAATTTCTGGCATATAGGAGATGCAAAAACAGATAACGGCTTGCTGATACTTCTTGTTCTGGACCAAAGACGTGTTGAGTTTGAAACAGGGTACGGGACAGAACTTGTTTTACCCGATGCAAAATGCTATGAAATACAGCAAGTATTTATGGTTCCGCTGTTTAAAGAAGATAAATACGGCGAAGGCATTGTTGCCGGAGTAAAAGCATCCGCAGATATTATTAGATAAGAGCAATGATATTTATTTTGACAAACACCCGGAAACAACAAAAAGCATATCAAACATTACTTTAGAAAATGATAATTATTATGAAAACAACTTCGCTGAAAATAATGAGCTTTTGATGTTTTATCTTTCCTTTTCGGCGAGTGCGGTTTTAATTTTTCTTATTCTGTTAACCATAGCTCTTTTTTCAAAAGATTTTTTTGTCAGATACCAACTGTTACGAGTCTTCAGGTTATATATTTGGTTTATTCTGGTACCGATTCCTTTTGTCGGAATTTATTTTCTTGTTAAAAATTTTACGGGCAAGTGGCGAAACACCCCCAGAATAAGTGCTAAAACCGGAAAAGTTATGCATAAGCTTTCCGAAAAAGATGATGATAAATATTTAGAAAAGGGACAGGTAAAAGAAGAAGAAATAAAATCTGTAGATTACGATGTCTGGGTTTCGGGAGTAGAAGGAGATATTTTGATACAAAAATATAAGCGATGGTTTTCAAAGTATAATGCGTGCCCTAAATGCAAGTATAAAACATATCATAAAGTTTATGATAAAGTCATTGTTGCCGCCACTTATACAACATCCGGAAAAGGAGAAAAGTTCTTTAAATGTGAAAATTGCGGTCACTCTAAAATCGTTGTTTATACGATACCCAAAAAAACAAAAACCTCCTCAACAAGTTCCGGCTCATCATCGTGGAGCGGCGGCAGTTCCTCATGGTCTTCCGGCGGCGGTTCATGGGGCGGCGGCAGCTCCGGCGGAGGCGGTGCCGGCAGCAGTTGGTAAAATTTTATTTCGGAAAAAAAATAAATTCAGCCGTTTTCTGTCATTGAAAGCGGTTTTTTTTATTTTTGCAATAATTAAAATTCAAAAATTGTATAAAAAAGAAAATTATGGCAGTAAAAGAAATAACAGACGCAACATTTGAGGATGTTGTTTTAAAATCGGAGATACCGGTTATGGTTGATTTATGGGCTGTTTGGTGCGGGCCTTGTAAAATGATTCATCCTATTCTTGAAGAATTATCGGAAGAATATGAAGGAAAGGCTTTAATGACAAAGCTTGACGTAGATAACAACAGAGAAACAGCGATGAAATACGGAATTCGTAATATTCCGACAGTTTTGTTTTTTAAAAACGGGGAAGTTGTAGACAAACAGGTTGGAGCTGTTCCGAAAAAGAAGTTTGTCGAAAAATTAGAGGCAATTCTCTGAAATTGAAAAATATTCAGGACATAAACGAACTTAAAAAGTTTGATAATCTTGAACTTATTGCAAGGCAAGTTGTGGAAGGCTTTATTACCGGCTTACACAAAAGCCCGTTTCACGGTTTTTCCGTAGAGTTTTCGGAGCATCGCTTATATAATACCGGAGAATCTACCCGAAATATTGACTGGAAACTTTACGGGAAAACTGATAAATTGTTTGTAAAACGATTCGAAGAAGAAACTAATTTGCGTTGCAGAATTATAATTGATACATCCTCTTCGATGTTATTTCCGTATAAAGAAAAAAACATTCGAAGTAAACTTTATTTTTCGGTTTTAAGTGCTGCGGCAATAATACATTTGCTGAAAAAACAAAGAGATGCAGCCGGCTTAACTTTATTTTCCGAAGAAATAGAACTTCATACACAAGAAAAAATGTCATCGTCGCACAGCCGGCTGTTGTTCAGCTACTTAAGCAAACTTTTAACAGACCGAACCGAACTTAATAAAAAAACAAATCCGGCTCGGTTGTTTCATCTTATTTCAGAAAAAATACATAAACGTTCTTTGGTTATAATTTTCAGTGATATGTTCAGTTCTGAAGAACCTGAAAAATTGTTTTCCGCCCTTCAGCACCTAAAACACAACAAGCACGAAGTTATCTTATTTCACGTAACAGACAAATTGCACGAACTTGAATTTCAATACAGTAACAGACCTTACAGGTTTGTTGATATGGAAACGGGGGAAGTTGTTAAACTGAACCCGAATGATATAAGAGATTCATTTGTAAGCTCCTCTAAAAAATATGCCGAAGAGTTGAAATTGAAATGCGGACAATATAAAATAGACTTTGTTGAAGCCGACGTCAATACTGATTTTAAAGATATACTAATTCCTTTCCTGATAAGACGCAGCAAGATGCGTTAGCTGCCCTCTAACTGTTTTTCCCGAAAAAAGTCTCCGGTTTTTGTAATTTTTTTTGCACGAAAGATACTTTATAAGAAAAAGAAGAGGTATGAAAATCGAAAATAACGAGTTTCTGAAAATACTTACAAAATATCAAGGTATTTTGCATAAAGTAAGCCTGATTTATTTCAGAAATAAATCTGACAGAGAAGATATCTTACAAGAAATCATATATCAGTTGTGGAAATCTTTTCCCAATTTAAAAAATAAAGACAGTATCGGCTCGTGGATTTACTCTGTTTCCATAAACACATCGCTTTCTCGAATTAAAAAAAAATCATTGGTTGAATACAGAGATACTGTTCCGGAAATATCCGACGGACTATCTGACTTAAATAAAGCAGTTAAAGATGATATATCTGAACATTTACTTAATGCAATACACAACTTGGACGATATAAACAAGTCTGTTATATTATTATATCTGGAAGAAAAAAGTTATGACGAAATTGCTGCAATTTTGGGTGTTTCAAAGTCAAATGTCGGTGTAAGAATAAACAGAGCCAAAAAAATTCTGAAAGAAAACCTAAAATATTTAAATTATGGAAAATAATGAATTAATTAAACTGTGGAAAACTGTTGATATTTCAAAAGAACAAAAAACAGAAAAAGAATTGATGCTGTTGCTCAAATTTAAGGCAAGAAGTATTCTTTATAAACACTCTGCGATATTAATTGCTTCTGCTTTAATAAGTTTAGTGATAATTACACTGCTTATTCTTGCTTCATTTAAGCGTTTTGATGACAGTCTTTTTATTATTAACAATATTGTCTTGGGTATAATAACTCTTATATCCCTTATTTTCGGGATATCTTCATGGTACAGACTGCAAAAATCGGCAACGGATAAGCCTGTTAAGATATGGCTCAAAGAAAAAATAGCTTTATTGAAAAACTCCGAAAAAAGCCTCGCTTCAAAACTGCCGTTTATCTTTATTCCTTTCATTTATTTTTTAACGGTACTCTCAATACACGTTTATTTTGAAAACATACAGTTTGCAGATATTTTTAAAGATGAAGAATCTGTTTTCGGGTTACTTGTCGGAGCAACTGTCGGACTTTTTGTTTCTTTTTATATTTTTAAAAAAATTAAAAAACAATTATCTGAAAATTTAGCTTTCTTAGAAAAATTATACGGCAGATTGTAATCTTTCAGATAATATACAGCAAAAAATATTTTTTATTCTCTCTGAAAGGTTTATATGTCTTTCAATCGTGCTTCCGCCGTAACGGTATGTTCGGTAAATTCTCGCCTTAAAAGTTTATGATAAGCTGTCATCGCAATCATTGCCGCATTATCTGTTGTAAATTTAAATTCAGGTATATGCAACACCCAGTCGTTTTTTTAGGCTTCTGCTTTTAAACGAATACGCAAACCCGAATTTGACGAAACACCGCCCGCAATTGCAACATAATTTATACCTGGTTTGAAAAAGGCATTTGTAAGTTTTTG
>CAMZKI010000225.1 GCA_947311125.1 uncultured Chlorobiota bacterium | reverse complement strand
TAAAAAATAATAAAAATGGAAGATGCTAAAAAAACTTGTCTGGTTTGCAAAAAAGACGAAAATGAAATACCTTTGATTGTTATGAAATATAAAGGCGAAGAGTTGAGGATTTGTCCTCAGCATATTCCGGTTCTCATTCATAATCCGCAAAATTTGGTCGGTTTAATAGAGGGAGCTGAGAATTTTACGGCAGGATAATATTAACAGATAAGTAAAAAGTTCGGTAATTAAACCGAACTTTTTACTTTTTTACTCCCCTATTATCTTGACCAAAACACGTTTTTTTCTCTTGCCGTCAAATTCGCCGTAAAAAATTTGTTCCCACGGTCCGAAATCTAATTTTCCGTCGGTAACCGCAACAACAACCTCTCGTCCCATAATTGTTCTTTTAAGATGAGCATCAGCATTATCTTCAAAGGTATTATGATTATATTGCGAGTAAGGCTTTTCGGGAGCAAGTTTTTCAAGCCACTTTTCAAAGTCTTTATGTAAACCGGATTCATCATCATTTATAAAAACGCTTGCTGTAATATGCATTGCATTAACCAATACCAGCCCTTCTCGTATGCCGCTGATTTCAAGCTCTTTCTGAATATGCGGAGTTATATTTATCAATTCTCGCCTTTGAGATGTATTAAACCAAAGTTCTTTTCTGTATGATTTCATTATTTTATGCTTTATTTTATATCTTCTTTTGTTTCTCCTTCCGAAATTTTATTTTCAACTTCCGATTTGCCTTTCAGATAATTCGGAAGTTCCATACCTGCAAGTTTAAATAAATCTTCGAGCGGCGGAACAGCTCCCATCATTCCTTTCATAAAATTTGCCGTTGAACTTCCTCCGTTGCCGCTGTCCCATACGGTAACTTTATCTATTTTAATATTCTTAACAGCTTCTACTTGTGTTTCCACCAATTCGGGTAATCTTTCGGCAATCATCATCAGTACGGCGTCACGAGCATTATCTCCGGCAGATTCGACCATAAGTTTATAACCGGCTGCCTGCTTGCTTAATATTTCAAATGTTCCTCTTGCTTGTGCTTCCATCTCTAGGAATATTGCATCAGCTTCGCCTTTTGCAATTCTTCTTTGTTTTTCAGCTTCAGCTTCAGCTTCTATAATTATCTTTTGTTTTTCGATTTCGGCAGGAACAATTACGTTTGCTTTTCCGGCAGCCTCTTCTCTTTCGGCTCTTTTAAGTTCTGCTTCTTTTTCTGCAAGATATGCAGCTTCTTTTGCTTGTGCTTCATTAACTTTTTCTGCGGTTTCGGCAATTTTCGCAGCTTCAGCTTCTTTTTTCATCCTTTCGGCATCTGATAAAGCGATGGAGATTTTAGCCAAGTTCTCTCCTTCTACGGCTTTTGCATTTGCAGCAGCAACATTAGTTCTTTGCTTCTGTGCGGCAATTGCTTCTCCGATTTCTGCATCCGAATTTGCTTCGGCAACTTTAATTCGCTGTTCTCTTTCGGCATTAGCTTTTCCGATTTCTCCGTCTCTGTTTTTTTCAGCAACCTGACGTTTTGCTTCATTTACGGCACCTGCAGTAGCTTCTTTTCCTAATGCCTCAATGTATCCGGCATCATCTGTAATATCAGTAACATTTACGTTAATAAGTTTAAGTCCTATTTTTCTTAACTCGTGCTCAACGCTTGTAGAAACATTTGTAAGAAATTTTTCTCTGTCAGCATTTATTTCTTCAATATCCATTGTTGCTATAACTACTCTTAACTGACCAAAAATAATATCTGCGGCAAGGTGTCTGATTTCTGCCTGTGTTAAACCTAATAACCGTTCGGCTGCATTTTGCATAACACCCGGTTCGGTTGATATTCCTACCATAAATCGCGAGGGCACGTTAACTCGAATATTTTGCTTGCTTAAAGCATTCTCTAAGCCTATTTCAATGGGAATAGGTGTTAAGTCTAAATATTCGTAGTCTTGAATAATCGGGATTATAAAAGCTGCCCCCCCGTGAACGCATTTTGCAGTTTTACCGGAACTGCCGCCTCCTATTTTTCCGTAAACAACAAGAATTCTGTCAGAAGGACATCGTTTGTATCTTTTAACCAAAAAGGCAAACATCCCCAGTAACAGAAAAACTAATAAAATCACTAAAACTGCTGTTGCTCCCATAATTATTTTATTTATTATTAAAAGTTAAACAAAATATTAAACATTTTAAAGCTAACGCTTTCTTTTAACTATAAGAATATCATTAATAACGTCTATAACCTCTACAAAGCTGCCTGTTTTTATATCTTCTGTATCCTCTGTCATTGCATCTAATGTTTTATATCCGTTTTGAAGTATTATCTGTACTTTTCCGTTTCCGTTTTTTTTTGCCGGTATTGTCAGATAAACTTCAGCTTCTTTACCTATTGCATTTTTCATTTTAAGAGTGCCGCTTTGCTGAAGTTTTAACAACATAAAAAACACCCATGCCGTAAAAAGCATCATAATTAAGCCTATAATAAACGATATTCCGGAGATACCCCACCAAACTTTCATTCCTTTTTCCATTGCTGCGAGTCCGCCCCATCCGTAAAACATCAAAAACGACAATATGCTTTTAACTGAAAATATATTCATTCCGTCACCATAGTCTCCGTCAAAATCTCCGTCATAATTTTCACCTCCGTCCATATCCGTATCTCCGGCAACAAGGGAAATTATTAATTGAATTATAAAAATTAGTGTCGAAGGAACTGCAATTATCCAATGTATTTTCTCAAGTGACGACAGCGAATCCCACCAAACATATAAATCCATATTATTTATTTTAAAACGTAAATTCAAATATATAACAAAAAAGTTTTTATCCCAAAAAAAAGACTCGCTGAATTGCGAGTCTTAAAATAAGTAATCTTATTTAATATTTTATGATTGACTAATTATTTTCTTCTTTTTGTTGCTTATATAATTTTCTTGCCCCGTAAGCAGCTCCTGCGGCAATCAAAAGAAATAAACCTCCGTCAATCGGAATATCCTGAGGAGGAGGAGGAGAAGGCTGTCCTGTTTTCCTCATTTTAACACCCAAAATCAAAAATGCGACTTAAATATTTTTGTTC
>CAMZKI010000224.1 GCA_947311125.1 uncultured Chlorobiota bacterium | reverse complement strand
TTAAATAAAGAATTAGCAAAAAATATTAATAATGCACAAAGTAATTAATGAATATATCGATAAATTGATAGATTTGTCAATTGACGAAGATATAGGCGACGGCGACCATTCTTCGTTTTCCGGGATACAGGATAATGAAGAATGGTCGCCGTCGCCTATATCTTCGGCAATTGCCAAATCTATCAATTTATCGATATATTCATTAATTACTTTGTGCATTATTAATATTTTTTGCTAATTCTTTATTTAATTCGTGATAATATTTTTCAAAATCATCAGGAAAATCATCAAAAAGAGCAATTTCAATAATGGAAATTGTTTGATTATTTGATGTTACGGGAATAAAAACAACATTTTTCGGAGAACTTGCACCCAAACCTGAAACAACTTGTATATAGTCTTCCGGAATATCAGTAAGAATCTTGATTTTTTGATTTTTTGCTGTTTGTCCGGGAATTCCCTGTCCTTCCCTGAATGTATAATCATTTTTGTTTCCGTACAAAGCATATGTTGCCGAAATTTTAAACTTTTCTTTTTCTTTTTGGTAAACAATACCCTGAACTATATGAAATTCTTTTGCAAATGCCTGCAGTATTTTCTCGGAAATACTGTCGTTATTTTTATTTTCGGTTAAGGAAATAATATTCTTTATTTTCTCTTCTGTTTTGCTTTTTGTTAGTTCCTGTTGTTCGTTTTCATTATTTATTTTAATATTTTTTGATTTCTTTTCTTCTTTATAAATTGTTTTGGTTTGCCTGAAAAATGCCGATAAGAACAAAAATAAAACTGCCAAAAGTAAAATTCCGTACTTTAAAAGTATATCATTTTCAGGAATTTCGTTATATGACGAAATGAATATTTCTCTGATTAAAAAAAGTGAAAGCAGAAAAAAAACAGCCGACAATATTTTAACAATCAAATTATTTGACATTATTTCAAATTAAGATTTAATAAAAATTCCTTTATTTTTTGCGAAGATAAAACATTTTCTGTTCCGGAAGTTTTTATTGCCGCCTCCGGCATAGTTGCAACAACAGCATCTTGCGGGTCTTGAGCAACAGCCGTTCCTCCGTATTTAACAATATCTTTCAGTCCTCGCGCTCCGTCATTATTAGCTCCGGACAAAATAACCGCAGCGACCTTGTTTCTTAAAGAAAATGCAGCCGAACTAAAAGTAATATCTATTGACGGACGAGAATGATTAACAACCTCCTCTGTCGAAAGAGCAAATGTTTTGTCCGGTTCTATATACAGATGATAATTTGCCGGAACAATATAAACATTCCCGGGCAGTATTTTTTCCTTATCAAAAGGTTCCGAAACGGGCAGCAAAGATTTTATTCTCAAAGCATCGGTAAACCCCTCCTTAATATGCTTCAGACGATGTAAAACCAAAATAACGGCAAAGGGAAAATCTTTCGGAAAAGAATCAAGAATCTCAGTTACTATCTTAAAACTGCCGGCAGAACCTCCTATCAAAATATATTTTACATTCGGCATATTAAAAAAATCTTTTTTTATAAACGGATAAATTCGATTGTAAGTGCTTAAATTTCCCGGCTGAGTTATTTAATTTTTCTTTCTCCCCTATTACCAAAATCCCGTTTTTTTTTAGGCTTACACTAACTTTTTTCAATACTTTATCCTGCATATTTTTGTCATAATAAATCATTCTGTTTCTGAACATAACCAAATCAAATTTTGAAATATGCTGTTGCTTTAAAATATCACAACATTCAAAAAAGATATTTCCTCTGAAAAGATGATTTATTTTAAACATATTTTCTTTCCCGAAAAAAACATCTTCAGGATTCCTGATACCACTTAAAGCCTCAATATTTTTCAAGCATGCTTTTATCTTTTTTGCCTCAAAAACTTCAGATTTAATTTTATTTTCAAAATCCGAAACAGGAAATGAAACTGTTACAGAAATATGAGAAGACCTGAACAGTCCCGCAAAAAACATAAAGGAGTAAAAGTCCTCACCTCCGACACATTCAGGAAAATGAACAAACACTTCTTTCTTAAGCAGTAATTTAGGCAATAACTTAGATTGTAAATAATTCCAAAAATCAGCATCTCTGAAAAACTCGCTTTGCGGAACAAAAATAAACTTCAAAAACTCCGAAGCAAGAACTTCCGAATCATTAAGCTTGTAAACAAAATCGTCAAGAGTCGGAATATTAAAATTCTCGGCAAAAAGTAAAACCCGGTGCATCTTAAACGAAAAAGCATACTCGGAAAAATCTATTCCCGAAATATCACTTAATTCATTATAAATATGATTAATGTCCGAAACCGAAAACTTCTTATCTTGCATCAAAGAAATATTACTCCTCAGTAAAAATTACTATATTTGTTATTTTTTAATTATGTAAAATTAATAACAAAAATTATAATACAATGAAATATCCGAAAAAAGTAGATTTAGGAGATATAACAATAAGAGACGGTTTTCAGCATGAAGAAAAATTCATACCTACCGAAGCTAAACTCTGGCTTGCCGAGCAACTGATTCTTGCCGGTTATAAAAAAATAGAGGTTACAAACTTCGGAAACCCTAAAGGAATGCCGCAATTTAAAGATGCGGATAACCTGATGAAAAGCATCCGTAACAGTAAAAAATTAAAAGGGAAACTTGAAGATGTAGAAATAACGGCGGTAACCATCCGAGAAAGAGCTGTTGAAAGAGCAATTGAAGCTAAAAAAGAAGGTTGGGGACCGGACAGGATTTTATTAATGGTTTCAACGAGCGAATCTCATCAGTATAAAAATTCCGGATTATCTCATAAAGAATATTGGAAGATGAGTGAAGAATACATAAAAAAAGCACACGATGCAGGAATTAAAGTAAACGGAACGGTAAGCACCATTTGGGGCTGCCCGATAGAAGGACCTACCGAGATGAAAGATGCCGTTGAATTTACCAAAAGATGGCTTGATATAGGTGCCGATGATATTGAACATGCCGACCATGACGGAAGTGCATCACCCGACAGAGTGTATAAATATTTTTCAATGCTTTTAGATGCCTTGCCGGATACATCCTTGCATCTTGCCCATTTTCATACAACAAGAGGGTGGGGCTTAGCAAATGTCTTAGCCGCATTGCAAGCCGGAATTACACGTTACGAATCAACACTGGGAGGTATAGGCGGACAACCGGCAAATTTTGTTGACGGCGTTCCTGTTTCCGGAACAGGAAAATATTACTACAAAGACCCGAATGCCGTGGGCTTGGTAACTACAGAAGATATGCTTGTAATGATGGATGAGATGGGTATTGAAACAGGTATTGATATTGACAAAATTCTTGAAATCGGAAATACGGTTGAAAAAATTGTCGGCAGAAGACTTCGTTCAGAAACTGTAAAAATGGGGCGAATTCCTAAAAGTTTATCCGGAAGAAAGTAGTTTAAAAAATGCAAGAACGTAAAAGCGGAATATTATTACACATAACCTCCCTTCCGGGAAAATACGGTATAGGAACACTCGGCGAAGAAGCATACAGGTTTGTTGATTTTTTATCCGAAACCAAACAAACTTATTGGCAAATATTGCCGCTGGGACACACCGGGTTCGGAAATTCACCTTATTCTGCTTTTTCTGCTTTTGCAGGAAACCCGTTGCTGATTGATTTACAATCACTGCCTGTAAAATGTTTCAAACAAAAAGAATATAAAATTTCTGACATTGACTACGATTTTGTTAAAAAAACAAAAATAAGTTTACTGAAAAAACTTGCCTCAGATTTTTTAAGCTCAAACATTACGGATAAATCTGATTTTGAACAATTTAAATACGAAAATAAATTTTGGCTTTTCGATTATGCCTTTTTCATAAGTTTAAAAGAACTGTATAATGAAAAGCCGTTTTGGATGTTTGACGACGATTTAAAATTCAGAAATAATGACACTCTTTCAAGATATGCAAACACTCTGAAACACGAAATTGAGACATACGAGGTTATCCAGTATTTTTTCTTCAGACAATGGTTTAGGCTTAAAAAATATGCAAACGAAAAAGGCATCAAAATAATAGGAGACTTGCCTCTTTATGTAGCACCTGACAGTGCTGATGTATGGAAACATCCTGAAATTTTTATGCTTGACGAAAATCTCGTCCCTGTCAAAGTTGCCGGCGTTCCGCCGGATTATTTCAGTGCAACCGGACAACTGTGGGGAAACCCGGTTTATAATTGGCAATTTCAAAAACAAAACGGATATAAATGGTGGATAGAACGTATTAGCCTGAATTTTAAACTGTTTGACATTGTGCGTATCGACCATTTCAGAGGTTTATCAGAATTTTGGGCAATTCCTTTCGGAAACAGAACTGCAGAACAGGGAGAATGGCTGCCCGGACCCGATGAAGACTTTTTTGAAAAAATATTTAAGAGTAACTCAAATTTTATTGCAGAGGACTTAGGATTTATAACAAAAAACACAGAAAATCTAAGAGACAAATACAATTTACCCGGAATGAAAATATTACAATTTGCATTTAATTCCGGACCATCCAACCCTTTTCTTCCGCATAATTACCCTAAAAACACCGTAGTTTACACAGGAACACACGATAATGACACATCAAACGGAATATTTCAAAATTTTTCAAACGAAGAAAAACTCTTCTCCGAGAAGTATTTTCATTATACAGATAATCGTTTTGCTCATGATTTAATAAAACTTGCCTGGTCATCGGTTGCAAATACGGCAATTGCTCCCCTGCAAGACTTACTTATGCTAAGTTCCGAACACAGAATGAATACCCCCGGCATGACAGAAAATAACTGGACTTGGCGTTTTAAACCCGAAGACATATTGCAAAAACACAAAAATTTTCTGACAGAAATTACTGAAACTTTCGGAAGACTGTAAAACAAAATTTAATTTTTAATATGTAATACTCTCGTGTTCTTATCATAAATACAGGCATATTGCTTAAGAGGAAACTGAGCAGGTCCCTTTTCTGCCGCTCCGTCAAAAAACAAAGAAAACTCAGAGCCGCAACAAACAGAATCAACCGCAAAAAAACCGTCTTCCTTTACCGTAACCCTTCCGCAGTCAATATCATAAGGACACGCTCTGTCATAAGCTCTGTATTCATCTGCAGAAATACAATAAACTAAAATACCGCTGACACCGCCGGTAACATAAACATAACCTCCCGTTATCTGCAAATCATAATATAAAGGATCTGTCAAATCAACATAAAAATCAACCGACACATTCGGCACCGGGTTTTTCTTCTCGTTACAAGACAAAAACAATGTCATATTCAGTAATAAAACTGCATAAAATAAAGTTTTTAAATTAAATTCAGATAGTTTTATCATTTTTTAATATGTTTGAAAATTATAAACATTAAATTTGTTGCCGTTGATTATCTTATATGCAAGTTCCTGAAAAAAGCAAATATATTATTTTATTTTCAATATTTTTATTGATTGCATTACCGGTATATACACAAAGTGATGCCGTAACAATACCGGACACAATAATAAATAAAAACGACACCGTAAAATCAGAAAATAAATTCTCGCTTAGTAATATTTTCAAAAAACAGAATAAAAAAAAACAATCGGAAATCAGAGACTCAAGTTCTTCAGAAAAAAAGAAACTTTCACTTCGGAACATATTTAAAAGAAAAAATAAATCGGACAGCACTATCAAAAAAAATGATTCATTAACAAGCGATTCATTATCAACAAAAAATGACAGTGTTGAAAATAAAAAAGGCACAGAAAAACCACAACGAATAACCCCGGGAGTATGGCTGAAACTTAACGCAGCACAGCAAGATTCATTGCTGAAAGCATGGGATGATTATGACAGAGAATTTTATGTAAAAAAATATAAAACGCCAAATTTCATAAAAAAAACGGATATGAAGCGCGATAAAAATTTCGCGGAAAAATTTATCCTTAGACACACCTCCGATAAATCTTACAAATACAGAAAAAAATTAATAAACAGGCGTATTTCCCGATACAAAAAAACAATGCGTTATGACAGATTAAAAAAATCAGAAACAGTACCGAACGATTCGCTGTCAAACCAAAAGCGATACCAAACAATTAACAAAAAATTTAAAAGAGAAGCCAAACAGGAAGCTATCAGAAAAAATAAAGTTATCCTAAAATATGACAAAAAAGAAGAGCGATTAAGAAAAAGATACAAACTTTCCGGAAACGAAATAAAAGTTCTGAACAAAGGTAAAGGAATGAGATTAAAGGGAAGTGAAAAAATTATCTTTAATAAAGCTCTGAAAAAACAAGAAAAGTTTACCGAAAAGTTGCTTAAATTAAGGAGAAAAAGAAGTTTTGCCCTACAAAATAAAGAAGTGCAGAAAAGAATGAAGGACGATAAAAAAAGAATAGCAAAAAGAGACAGAGAGATGAATAAAAATCTCTATAAAAAGAAAAAAGATAAAGCAAAAAATAAAAAACACGACTCATCGGAATATCCGAGAAGATTCTTTTAACCGTAACCTTTATGACAATTTACATCAAAAACTGATAATAAAATTCTGCGCCGATACTCCGAAAAACTTGTATTTCGTCAAAATATTTTGTAAATTTGCATACTGAAAAGAGTCTCGCGGTACTGTATCGGATACAACGAGATTCTTTCTTTTTACTGTTTAAAATAAACATTTTATGACAGAAGTAACTTATTTAACCGAAGAAGGATTAAAAAAACTTAAAGAAGAAATTGAGTATCTCACAACGGTAGAACGCCCTAAAATATCCAAACAAATTGCAGAAGCAAGAGATAAAGGCGATCTTTCCGAAAATGCAGAGTATGATGCAGCAAAAGAAGCTCAAGGCTTAATAGAAATGAAAATAGCACAACTTCAGGCTACTCTCAGAAATGCTAAAATTGTTGACGAATCAATGATTAATACGACACATGTTCAAATTATGAACAAGGTTAAACTTAAAAATACTCAAACAGGAGCAGTTATAGAATATACAATAGTTTCTGCACGAGAAGCCGATTTAAAAGCAAAAAAAATATCAGTTGACACACCTATTGCACAAGGACTTATGGGCAAAAAGAAAGGAGATAAAGTAAAAATCAAAGTTCCTGCAGGTGAAATTACTTTTGAAATTCTGGATATTTCAATTTAGATATAAAAATAATGGCATCAATATTTACAAAAATAATAAACGGCGAAATCCCTTCATACAAAATAGCAGAGGATGAACACTACTATGCTTTCTTAGATATAAATCCTCTGACAGAAGGACATACACTCGTTATTCCCAAAAAAGAAACCGATTATATTTTTGACCTCGACGATAAAACAATCGGAGGTCTTATGATTTTTTCAAAAAAAATTGCAGAAGCAATTGACAAAGCCCTAAACTGTATAAGAGTCGGTGTAATTGTAATCGGAACCGAAGTCCCGCATGCTCACATACACCTTATACCGTTTAATGACGAAGCAGAACTGAACTTTAAACGGAAAAAACTCAAACTCTCCGACCGAGAGTTTTTAAAAATTGCAGAAAAAATAAAATCAGAACTTAAATAATAACAAACAATATCAACATTTTCGGTATATGATAAGGCACTCTTTTTTTAAGAGTGCTTTTTTGATATAAAGTTGAATTAAAAAATTATTTTTGCCGTTCATTATATATAAATTTAAATAAATTATGGAAAATAAACACAACTTACCCAACTGGCACACTCTTAATATACAGCCCAAATATACAGGAAAACTTAAAAAACTGGAAGACCTGGCACAAAATATTTGGTGGTCGTGGAATAATAAAGCCGTCAAACTGTTTAAATACATAAATAATAAGCCGGAAATAAGCGAATGTATAAATCCTATATCTATCCTGAAATCAATAACACAAGAACGATTTGAAGACCTACAAAAAGACAGCATATTTATAAAATTATTTGATGAGATTCTCAGCGAATTTGACAAATATATAAGTAAACCTTTCAACAAAAACTTTCCTTCAATAGCCTATTTCAGTATGGAATACGGAATGGCAAACATATTGAAAATATACTCCGGAGGACTGGGAATTCTTGCCGGTGATTACCTGAAACAAGCCAGCGATTCAGGATATGATTTAACAGCAATAGGATTATTTTACAGACAAGGATACTTTACTCAAAGAATATCACAAAACGGAGACCAGGACGAAACATATGAATCTCAACGATTTATGGATACTCCTGCAGAACTTGTAAAAGATAAAAACGGAGAAGCAGTTACCGTAAGTATTGATATATCAGGCAGAAAAGTTTATGCTCAAATCTGGAAAATAAAAGTCGGAAGGGTTACACTGTTTCTTTTAGATACAGACAGAAATGACAACTCTGATGAAGATAAAGCCATAACCTACAGATTATACGGAGGCGATAATGAAACAAGATTAAAACAAGAAATTATCTTAGGCATAGGAGGCGTTAAAGTATTAAACCTGCTCGGAATAAAAAAAGATGTTTATCACCTTAACGAAGGTCATGCAGCATTTACGGCATTCGAAAGGCTTAAAATTTTTATGCAGTCAGAAAAACTGACATTTAAAGAAGCCCTTGAAGCCGTAAGAGCCTCAAGTTTATTCACCACACATACACCCGTTCCTGCCGGGCATGACAACTTCTCCGAAAGTTTAATGATGAAATATATGGGTGATTATCCGAACAAACTGGGAATTTCATGGGACAGCTTTATGAATATGGGAAGAGAAACCCCGGGAAATAAAAAAGAAAACTTTTCAATGAGCGTTCTTGCAGCAAACACGTCTCAGGAAATTAACGGCGTAAGCAAACTGCACGGTGAAGTTTCCCGAAAGTTTATTTTCAATAATTTTTGGAAAGGATACTTCCCTGAAGAGCTGCAAATAGGATACGTTACTAACGGTATTCATTATCCGACATGGGCATCTGAGCATTGGCAAGAACATCTTATGGACAAAAACGGCAACCCTGACTTCTCGAAAATTTACCAAGCTTCACCCGAAGACATCTGGGAAATAAGAAAAAAACATAAAAAACAACTTATAGAATATATTAAAAATGTTATTGATACCGTAAGAACATCAAGAAACGAAAACCCGAAGCATCTCATTAAAATTAAAAATACTTTAAATGAAAATGTTTTAACCATAGGCTTTGCCCGAAGATTTGCAACATATAAACGAGGAAATTTACTTTTAAAAGATTTAGAACGTCTTAGTAAAATAGTAAACAACCCGGATTTCCCGGTTCAGTTTATTTTTGCCGGTAAAGCACACCCTAAAGACGGCGGAGGTAAAGCTATAATAAAAGAAATAGTTGAAATTTCCAAACGCCCTGAATTTACGGGAAAAATAATATTCTTGGAAAATTATAACATCTCTCTGGCAAAAGAACTCGTAAGAGGTGTTGATGTTTGGTTAAACACACCCGTTCGCCCGCTTGAAGCCTCGGGAACCAGCGGAATGAAAGCCGTAATGAACGGAGTTTTAAACTTCAGTGTTTTAGACGGCTGGTGGGTTGAAGGTTACAAAGAAAAAGCAGGATGGGCACTTTCTCAGAAAAAAACATATAAAAATCAAGAACTGCAAGACGAATATGATGCCGAACAAATATACTTAACCTTAGAGAATGAGATAATCCCTATGTATTATAAACGAACCGGCAAGGGATTGCCCGAAGAATGGATAAATTACATAAAAAAATGTATATATGAAATTGCCCCGGAATTTACTACCGAAAGAATGATATCCGATTACAATAACAGGTATTATACAAAATTAAAAACCAGATTTGAGATTTTATCCGAAAATAATTTTGAAAAAGCTAAAGAAATTGCTGAATGGAAAGAAACAATAACCTCCGAATGGAAGAAAATCTATGCCGAATCTGTTAATGTTCATGAACTGACAGCAAACGCTCTTGTTCCCGGAGAAACATACAAAGGCGGCATAAGCATAAACATAAACGGTTTAAAGCCCAAAGACATAGGAGTTGAAATGGTAATAAGCGAGTCAAATAATGAAGGAGGATTAATTATAACAGACATTATCAACCTTAACCGGGAAAGCATTAACGGGTCGTCTGTCTATTATTCTTTTGAATTTTCACCTTCAAAACCGGGCAGCATAAATTATGCTTTCAGAATATATCCTAAAAATGACCTTTTACCTCACAGGCAAGACTGCCCTGTAGTCAGTTGGGTATAAACAGCGTATCACGGCAAAACACAAAAAAGGAAAACGACTTTTATATTAAGCCGTTTTCCTTTTTTACGGTACAAACTTGTAAAATATTATTTTATTGGTTCTTACCTACAAATGACAATATTCCTACAGCACAAGTTTTTCGTTTCCCTTTTCCTTGCTTAAAGCGTATGGACACATAGTAAACACCGGAACGCTTACAAATGAAATCAAACATATTACCGCCGCTCTTTTCTGTTGAGTTCCATGGTCGTGTTTCCGGGTGTTTGCTGTCAAACAATGTTAACTTCACATCATTTGCAAATCCGCTCGGAGTACATAAAATAAAGCGATATCTGGTTCCTCTGTTCAGTACAACAGGCCACTTTGTTCCGTTTATACTTCGTTCGGATCTTACGGCTTTTAATTTTGTATTAAAATCACGAAGATATATTGCATTACCTCCTTTTCTTGCACAGTGATATACTCTTTGTTGTTTACATTGAGCTTGTGCCTCTTGATTGGATGCAAATATAAATAAACCGGTTATGGCTATAAGAATGGCTATTTTCTTCATTATAATGAAATTAAATTGTTACGAATTTGAATAACTTTATTTTGTATTTTATCTAAATCTTCTTGTGTGTAAATAATTTCCGTATGTTCTCCCGGCTCAATAACAGGAATAGAGTCAAGCCCGTATGATATTTTATCCTCTCCTTCAACTAATTTTATTTCAACGTTATCATATAATTTTAAAAGTTCTCTGAATTGATCATTCATTTTTTTAAATTTGGGCTTATCGTCAAAAAACTCCAGAACACTTAAAAGCTCTTTTAAAATATCTTTTTGTCCTGCAATAATCTCTTCCGTACTTTTATCACTTTTAAATTTGTTAACTCTGCAAGCCAGATACTGTCCCTCCGTCCAAACTCCCGTAATCATCAATGCACTCAAGTTGCTTCGTCTGGTTTTTCTTAAATGTTCGTCCATATCATGATAGCTTGATACCGATAAGAACATAAGAGAATCAAGGTTGTTACTGTTAGTAGCCAACCTTTTAAGTGTCTGAAATTCAAAAAATTGATCAACATCCAAGGCATCCGCTAATCGCTTTATAGAGGTTAAATATTCTACTATGGCATTTTTGCGGGCATAAACATTAAGATATCCTAAATCGGCACTAAGCATTCCTAAACCGAGAGCCTTTTCAAAATTAGAATCAAAATCTGCGGCAACCTCTGTGGGTACTAAATATTTTTTAGAATACGGCACCCTTAAGTCTTCTATTGTTGCTGCCATCTCAATCGGTGAAGGAAAACTCTCAATTAAACCGTTTATTTTTTCGGGGTCAATTTGAACTTCTCTTACATCATCTTGAGAATCCGGACCGACGATAGTATCATCATCGCCTCCGTCACCGCAAGAAGCAAAAAATATTACCGAAATAAATATAAATATCAGTTTTTTTATCATAATTAAGTTCTTAGAAAAAGCAATCAACAATCAAAGATATTAAAAATTTTATATTTCAAAAAATATTGTTTACTTTTTTGATTTATCACCTCCTTTAAATTTCTGCTTTTTCTCTTTGTTTTCTCCTTTTTTATTAAATTTTAAATCACCGAAAAACTCAATAATTTTTCTTAAATGGTCATAATATAACGGTATGTATAACAGCAATGACATTGCCCAAATAACAAAGATATTAAACCAAAAAGTATCGTATGTATTTCCCAAAAAATATTTATGCGGTGCATAGAAATGCGAGCGAAAACCTATAAAATTTGAATCATCCGGCTCCATATAAACAGGTTCTTCCTGTCTTATAAGTTTTTCGTTAAATCTTAATATCTTGTTTTTTTCGTAAATATTTCTGACAATATCATCAAGATGCTCGTTATGGTATTTATTCCTGAATTTTATATAATAACCGGGGATTTTTTCATCTTGATATGCTATTAAATTTTCTCTTAGTTCATTTGCACTTGAGTATACAGCCAAATAAAAATCTTTCCACTTATAAAGATAATCCATAAGTGCATAGCCTTGTTCTTCAATATTGTAGTCTTTAATATTCAACGAATTAAGCAGCTCATCGGGTATTATTAAAGAATCTTTGACGGTCTTGTTATCTGCGGCTAAAACATCAAAATTATTATAGAACACGTCAAACTTTATTTTCTTTACTCCCTTTCCGAGCCTGTGCTTTCTGAGCTTATCAACTAATTTGAGAATTTCTCTGTTTCCTTTCGGCAATTGATATCTTAATAATGCTAATTCGCCTTCGATTACTTTGTTAACGGAATCTTTATTATTTTTTCCTTTATTTTCTTCCGTAACAATTTCAATTGCTTCAATACTTTCCGAAAGTTTCGGAATTAATTTGTCTTGGGCAAAGTTTGAATTACTTTTTACTTGGTCGTAATCAAAATATTGTTTTTCAAATTTATTTTCAATAAACTGATGAACCATCAATCCTTCATATGCCCAACGTGAAGCCATAAGGTCTGCTATAATAGGGACTTTATCCACACTTCCGATTACTCTGTTTAATTTACTGAAACTGAACATTGCACCACCCAATGCCATTTGAGGAATAAGCAATAAGGGTATAAGTATATAAATTGTTACGGCTGAATTAAAAGCTGAAGAAATATTTAAGCCCATAAAATTAGCAAAAACAAAAACTGAAAAAAGTGTCAGCCAATATGCAAAATACATACCCTGAATTCCCAGTATTGTATTTCCTATAACGACAAAAAGCAATGCCTGAATTGCAGAAATAACAGTTAGTATAACAATTTTTGCCGACAGATAAGAAGACCTGCTTAAGTGTAAAAACTTTTCTCTTTTCAGGATTTTTCTGTCTCTGAAAATTTCTTCCGCACTTACGGTCAACCCCAAAAACAAAGCAACAACAATACTCATAAATATATACGGAGGAATATTTTCGTTATCAAAAAATATGTAGACATTTGAAGTAGGATCGGCAATATATCGAATAAGAAATGCTAATATAAAGCCTAATAAGGGGGCTTCAAGCAGGTTCAAAACTATGTATTGCGTGTTACTTATTTTTGACAAAACATCGCGGGTTAAAAATATGCTGAATTGTTTAAACCAATTAGGAATATTCAAATTTGCAGGAGGTTCGTCCTCAACTTCTTCTACCTCTTCTTTGGGTACACCTTCTAAATAATGTCTTTCCCATTCGTACGGCAATATTTTTCTTTGTTCGGTATATTGACCGAATTCGTCAACAACCTCAGCTTCAATAATATCGAAAATAAGTTCAGGAGTTACGTTACCGCACAAACGGCACTCTCCGACATCTGCATTTATCTGGTTGTCAATAGTTTTAAAGTGAACTATGGCATCTACCGGATTTCCGTACCAGACCATATAGCCGCCTTGATCCAGGATAAGCATTCTGTCGAACATTTTATATATGTCTGAAGACGGCTGATGAATTACTACAAAAATCAATTTCCCTTTTTGTGTCAATTCACTTAAAAGTTCCATTACATTTTCCGAGTCTCTGGAAGACAAACCTGACGTGGGTTCGTCAACAAATAATATTGAAGGTTCCCGAATAAGTTCCAATGCAATATTCAGCCGCTTCCTCTGACCGCCGCTGATGGTTTTATTCATTGCATTTCCGACTTTCAGGTCTTTTTTTTCGTACAGACCTAAATCTTTTAATGTCTTATTTACCAGAACTGTTATTTCTTCATCATTTTTATCTTTAAAACACAATTTTGCATTGTAATAAAGATTTTGAAAAACAGTTAATTCTTCTATCAGCAGATCGTCTTGGGGAATATATCCTATAACACCTTCTAACTCACCGTTATTGTGATGCAGGTTTATTCCGTTTATTCTTACTTCTCCCGAAGAGGGGGTTGTTATTCCCGAAAGGTTATTTACCAAAGTGGTTTTTCCGGAACCACTGGCTCCCATTATTCCTACCAATTTGCCGTGGTCAACAGAAAAGCTGATGTCCCTTACTCCGATATCTCCGGTTTTAAAGCGATATTGAAGTTTATTAACAATGAACGAGAGGTTGGATATTTCCAAATCCTTCATAAATCTCGCAACCACATCGCTGTAATGAATCGGTTTTCCTTTCGGCAGTTTTATTATACTTCCCGGTGCGAATAAATAAATTCTGTTATTGTAAACATTTGTACTGTTCAAAAAAACGTCTTGCCTTCCCGTATATTTCAAAAAATATAAATCGGCACTTTTTATTTGTAAAATAAGAACACTTCCATGTAAACTTTCGGAAAGTATGTGTTGAGATTTTGTATGCGGCAGTTCTTTATCGTTTATTATCAATACCGCCTCGGAATCTACTTTATTATAATCGTCTTCTATAACGAAAGTTTCTATTTCTGAATATTCCTGAGAGGAGAGGTTAAATGCATCTGCTACGACGGAAATAATTTCCATACGCTGTTCGCTGAGTTTTTTCTCAACATTAATCATTTCGAACAAGCGTGCAAGAACAATTACTTTTTGTTTATGATCCAGAGTTCTGTTTATTTTTCGGCAGATTCCCATAACCCTTACTGAATCTACCATTTTCACCTGCCCTGACGGGTCTTCTTTGCCTTCTTTTTTCTTTCGTTTTTTTTCTTCTCTTTCTGAGTGCTTAATGAACAAATCCATATACTCCTCAACCTGAGTTTTGCTCAGCTGAGATGCCAAAAATGTTTTTACGAATTTCTCTTCTTGTTCTGCAACGCCTTCGTCTTGCTTTGCAATAATTGCAAAGAGCTGCATTAACGCTTTTAATATTTCTTCACTCATAGTATTTTAGATTAAACGAACTGAAACAGGCAACCCGAGTATAACAAATAAATAATGCAAAGCATATAAATAACGGATATATACAGTGCATTATTTATTTAACAATTAATCAATAGAATAACTTACTTGTTCGAACGGTACCTCTACAATGTCTTCATATTCTTCGCCTGCTTCTTCCATATCTTCGTCATCATCGGGATAATGCCATCTTACCAGCACCTCATGCCCGGCTTGATGTAAATCTTCTAATTTCAGCAGGATGTCTAAGAGCAACTTAGAAGACGCTGTATTAAAATATTCAAGTTTTATGTTTAAGACTGTTTTTTCAAGCGGGTTTTCCGCATATTCATCCAACCATTCCAAAATGGGGTCGTAAAAAGACACCACGTCTTCCGGTAAAGAACGACCGGAAATTTCCATAAACGGATTCTCAGGATTTGCGTCTAACGTTACCTGAGGAGTATCATCAGTACCTTCAATTTTAATTACTCGCATAGTTCTCTTTATTTAGTTCTGAATATTGTTGATGTTAATACGAAATATGATTTTTTATCATTCAAATCTAAAAATGTATATATCAATTTTTCGCCTGTTTTTCTTACCATATCAATAAAGCCTAATCCGGCTCCGCCTTTATATGACAGTT
>CAMZKI010000223.1 GCA_947311125.1 uncultured Chlorobiota bacterium | reverse complement strand
ATTATTCCTTCCCTTTAATGGCACAAGGGAAGGAATAATAATTGATTTTATACTCGTAAGTAAAAATAGTAGGGTTGTTATCTGCTAATTCTTGCTCGTAACTTTGTTCTGCTCTAAAACCACTTAAACCAAACAAAACGGCTGCGGTAAGTATTTTAACGGAACATTTTATAACCTTACGGCAGAAACGGGTATGACCAATACCGCTGTTTTATCCTTATTTGAAGATAATGAAAAAAACATATGGATAGGCGGCAGAAACGGTGCAACTATGATTAATCCCCGAATTCCCTTTATCCAATTTGAAAACTTATCTCCTTATAAGAATGAAATTGTAATGGGCATTACCGAAGATACGAAGGGTAACTTGTGGTTTTGCACATACGGAGCCGGTCTGTCTGAGTATGACGGCAAAAAATTTATAAATCATAACAAATTAAACGGAGCTTTTGATAATCATTTTTTTGATGCCGAAACGGATACTGAAGGTAATTTATGGATTGCAACGGCTAACAGCGGTATTTTAAAATATGACGGTAAGAAATTTACGGTTTTTGCAAATGTTGAAGGAGAAAAAATAAAATCGAGGGTTGTAACTGCTTTTAAAGACTCAAAAAACAATATCTGGTTCGGAACAAACGGCGAGGGTTTAATAAAATATGACGGAAAAAAATTTATAAGATTTAAAAATCATTATGATTTTAATGTTAACACAGTTCTTGGTATTGAAGAAGACAGTGACGGGAATTTATGGTTTGCAACTCTTAACGAAGGTCTGTATTTTTTTGACGGTAAAAAAGTTATAAATACAGATGAAAAATTTAAAATAAAAAGCGGAATTTTAAGAGCTGTAGTTGAATATAAGAATATGATTTGGCTGGGAACAGCTTCAGAAGGAATATTTCGTTTAAAAAATGATAAGGGAAAAATAAAACAAGAATTTTTGAACAAATCAAAAGGTTTGAATTCCGATAATGTTTATCTTTTATTTGCAGATTCTGAAGGATATTTATGGTGCGGAACCGAAAAAGGAGTAGATAAAATCCTTGCCGATAAAAACGGAAATATCTTGTCAATAAAGAATTATACTAAAGATGAAGGCTTTTTGGGAGTAGAAACCGATTTAAACGGAGCTTGCGAAGATAAAGCCGGGAATATCTGGTTCGGTACCGTTAACGGAGCCGTAAAATACAGTGCCGGTGCCGACAAAAAAAATAATGTTGAACCTAAAATATATATAACGGATATAAGACTTAACTTCAAAACTTTTGATAAAACCGAATTTTGTGATTCTTCAGACAATAACAATTTACCGGTAAACTTGGTTCTTCCTTATGATATGAATCACCTTACTTTCGATTTTATAGGACTGTGTTATTCCAATCCGCAGAAAGTTCGATATAAATATCGCCTTATAGGTCAAAATGATGAGATGTCACCGCCGAGTTCGGACAGAAAAGCCACTTTTTCAAATATAGCTCCGGGACATTATACATTTGAAGTAATTGCAGCAAATGATGACGGTTTATGGAGCAAAAAACCATTGCGTTTCTCTTTTGTCATTAACTCTCCGGTATGGGATCAGTTGTGGTTTAAAACATTAGGCTTATTCATTCTTTTAGTTCTGATTTACATATTTGTTGAATACAGAAACCGCTCATTAAAAAATGCAAAACGTAAGTTGGAAGAAACAATATCAGAAAGAACGGCGGAACTTAAAATACAAAAAGAAAAATTGCAGAATACAAATATTAAAATTACTGACAGTATCAATTATGCAGGGAAAATTCAAAAAGCATTAATGCCTTCGGACGAACTGTTTAAAAATAATTTTTCGGACAGTTTTATTTTGTATATGCCGCGAGACATTGTAAGCGGTGATTTTTATTGGGCAAAAGAGATAAAAAGAGGTTACGATTCGCATATTGTTATTGTTGCCGCAGATTCTACGGGGCACGGAATTCCCGGAGCTTTGGTCAGTATGCTCGGAATGTCGTTGTTGAACGAAATTGTAAGGAAAGAGGAAGTCGGAACACCCGAAAAAATTCTTGAAGAATTGCGAAAAGAGATAAAATCATCTTTGAAACAAAACAATGAAATTGATGATATGACAGAAGGTATTGATATGGCGATAGCGGTAATAAATAAGCACACAAAAGAGATGCTCTATGCCGGAGCAAATAATCCTTTGTATATAATCAGAAATGATGAGTTGATAATTTTAAAACCGACAATAAATCCCGTAGGAATATTCCTGAAAGAATTACCGTTTAAAAATTACTCCTTTCAGCTTAAAAAAAATGATGCTGTTTATATGTTTTCTGACGGATTTGAAGACCAATTTAACGGAATAACGGGAGAGAAATTTAAGATAAAGCGCTTCAGAGAACTATTGTTAAAAATTTATAAAGAAGACTGTGAAACGCAAAGGCGAATTTTACAAGATGAGTTCTTTAGGTGGAAAGGTAACTATGAGCAGATTGATGACGTATTAATTGTCGGATTCAAAGTTTAGCAGATTGTTTAATACAAGCTTTCAGGCTGTCTTTCCAAAAAGGAACTGCAACACCGAAAGTTTTTTTTATTTTTGTTTTGTCTAAAAGACTGAATTTCGGCCGTTTTGCAGGGGTAGGGTAGTCTTGTGCAGGAATCGGGTTTACTTTGCAGTTTATTTTTGATTCTTTCATTATCTCTTTTGCAAATTCAAACCAAGAACAACTGCCTTCGTTAGAATAATGGTAAATTCCGGAAATATTGCGAACCTCTTTTACTGATATTTTTTTGATAATTTGTATTACGGTTAAAGCTAAATCTCCGGCAAAAGTAGGAGAGCCGATTTGATCTGCAACTACGTTTATATTCTCTCTTTCTTTACCGAATTTTATCATTGTTTTTAAAAAATTATTTCCGAATGAAGAATAAAGCCAAGATGTTCGGATAATTATATGATTATAAGCTTCTTTTGCAAATTCTTCTCCTTTTAGTTTTGTTTTTCCGTAAACAGATTGAGGGTTCACTTTGTCATTTTCAGTGTAAGGAATATTACTTTCTCCGTCAAAAACATAATCTGTTGAAATATGTATAAGCGGTATTTTATAATCTCTCGAAATTTCGGACAGGTTTTTTACGGCTTCAGCATTTATTTTGTAAGCATTTCCAAAATCGGTTTCTGCTTTATCAACATTTGTATATGCCGCACAATTAACAATAAAGTCAAATTTATGTTTTTTATAAAAAAGATTTATATCCGAAAACTTTGTTATGTCTAATTCTTCAATATCTGTAAATATAAAGTGAAAACTCGGAAAATTATCTTTAATTTGCTTGATCTCGCTTCCCAACTGTCCTTTTGCTCCGGTTATAAGAATTTTAAACATAAAAAATTATTTGATATCATCCATATTAGGCTCTTTATCTCCGAATTCTTTCATAAATTCTTCCGCTTTATTAACCATATTTCTTGACCCCAAAAAGAACGGCGACCTTTGATGAAGTTCGACAGGTTTCATATCTAATATTCTGTTGCCTCTGCCGTCGGTAGCCCTTCCGCCGGCTTGTTCTATAACAAATGCCATCGGGTTGCACTCGTACAATAATCTTAATTTTCCGGTCGGATAACCGGCTGTTTTAGGATAAATAAATATCCCGCCTTTTAATAAATTTCTGTGAAAATCTGCAACTAATGAGCCTATATACCTTGAGGTAAAGGGTCTTCCGGTAGGAACGTCTTTTTCTTGGCAATATTTTATGTATTTTTTTACACCTTCAGGAAATTTGATATAATTGCCTTCGTTTATTGAATAAATTATTCCTGAATGCGGGGTTAAAATATCCGGATGTGAAAGACAAAACTCTCCTATTGAAGGGTCAAGAGTAAAGCCGTTTACACCTCTTCCGGTAGTGTAAACCATCATAGTTGACGAGCCGTAAATTATGTAACCTGCAGCAACTTGTTCTTTTCCTTTTTGCAGAAAATCTTCAATTCCGGCTTTATGACCAACGGGGCTTATTCTTCTGTATATTGAAAAAATAGTTCCGATAGAAACGTTTACGTCAATATTCGATGAACCGTCAAGAGGGTCTATGGCAACAATATATTTTCCGTTTCGTGCCATTTCTTCGTCAAACGAAACAATCTTTTTCCTTTCTTCCGATGCTATTCCGCAACATTCTCCGCTGGCTTTTAAAGAGGCTATAAATTTTTCGTCGGCATAAACATCTAACTTCTTTTGCTGTTCTCCTTGTATGTTATCAGAGCCGGCATCACCGAGGATATCAACTAATCCGGCTTTGTTTACTTCACGATTTACGACTTTTGCCGCAACGCCTATATGGGTAAGTAATCTTGTAAGTTCGCCTTTTGCATACGGAAAATCAGCTTGTCTTTCAATTATAAATTCATTCAGAGTAGTAACAGTCATTACGTTTAAGATTTGAATAAATTAAAACAAAAGTAAAAAAAATTGTTCATTTTCAGGTAATTTTATCATTTTTGACAACATAATTTAATTTAATTAAGCAAATGAAGGTCTTTAAATTCGGCGGCGGTGTTTTAAAAACAGGCAAAGATGTTTATCGGATACCTGAAATTTTAGATTTTTATAAAAACGATAAATTGATAATTGTTGTTTCTGCATTTAATAAAGTTACAAATAAGTTTGAAAGATTACTGAATGATTATTTTTATAAAAACGAATTTAATAAAGACTTATTTGAGAATTTAAGAGAATATCATATTTCATTTGCAAAAGAAATTATTTCCGTAGAATTGCAAAATATAACGGAGAGGATTAATGAAATTTTTGAGGAAATAAAATATATTTTTTCAGAAAAAATAAGCGATAATTATCATTATGAGTATGACAGGATTGTTTCATACGGAGAAATTCTGTCGTCATTTATAATTTTTGAGTTTTTGAATTACAATAAAATAAACTGTAAATTTGAAGATGTAAGAAATCTTATTATTACAAATTCGGATTTCAGGGAAGCAAAAGTGAACTGGGACGAAACCGAAAAAAATATAACGGAAAAATGTAAAAATACAAATTTTCGGATATGTGTAACACAGGGCTTTATTGCTTCCGATAAAAACGGCAATACAACAACTTTAGGGCGGGAAGGCAGCGATTTTACGGCATCTGTATTAGCTTATTCTTTAGATGCGGAGGAGATTATATTTTGGAAGGAGGTTGAAGGAATATATAATGCCGACCCGACAAAAACCGATGATTTTGTTTTGCTTCCTAAATTATCATACAGAGAGTCACTGGAACAGGCTTTTTACGGAGCTAAAATATTGCATCCTAAAACCGTTAAGCCTCTTCAAAATAAGAAAATACCTATAAAAGTAAAGTCTTTTTACGATTTTAATTCCGAAGGAACGGTAATTAAAGATATTTCCGAGTTAAGTCGTGATTTTTATCCTCAAAATCCTATTTTTATTACGGAAGAAAATCAGATACTCATTTCTGTTTCTACTTTAGATTTTTCTTTTATATCGGAATATAATCTCGGCAAAATATTCGGTTTGTTGTCAGAGTACAGGATAAAGGTAAATCTGATGCAGGCATCGGCAATTAGTTTTTCTGTTTGTGTTACTAATGATATCTTTAAAATTCCGAAACTTACAGAAGAGCTGAAACAGGATTTTAAAGTATTGTATAATGATAATTTACAATTGATTACTATAAGGCACTATACTGATGACGCCGTAAATAAAATGATTTCGGGGAGGGAGGTAATTTTGCGGCAAATAAGCAGGCGAACGGCGAGATATTTAATTAAATGAAATATTTACTGCATTTTTTTTGCTCGGTTTTTTAAATTATTATACCTTTGCAATCGCTTTTCCGGAGAGGTGGGAGAGTGGCTTAATCCACCGGTTTGCTAAACCGGCGTACCGTCGATACGGTACCGGGGGTTCGAATCCCCCCCTCTCCGCTTTTTTTCGGGGCGTAGCGCAGCCCGGTTAGCGCATCTGCTTTGGGAGCAGAGGGTCGCAGGTTCGAATCCTGCCGCCCCGACTTGAAAATCAAAGGTTT
>CAMZKI010000222.1 GCA_947311125.1 uncultured Chlorobiota bacterium | reverse complement strand
TTTTTATTGCAGGCAATAAAGATATTTTTATACTTTTATCTTAAATTCTGTAATTTTTAGTAAATTTGTTTTTTCGTAATTAAATAAAATATTATTATGGAAAATTTTAAGAATAAAAAAGATGAAGCACTATGGTCTGCAGCTTCATCAGGAGACATTGATAAAGTGAAAAAAGCATTAGCGGAAGGAGCAGATGTAAACGGGGCAAATTATTTAAATATGACACCATTGCATGCTGTTTTAGAGTCCGAAACTCTAGAAGAATCAGTTCAATCGGAAATAGTTAAAATATTAGTTGAAGCCGGAGCAGATTTAGAAATAATATCTGAATTGGGGCAAAATCCTTTAAAACTTGCCGTAGCAAACGGAAAGTTTGAAGTTTTCAAATATCTTCATGAAAAAGGAGCAGATATTTTTATTGAAACAGAAGACGGCGATAACTTAATATATGAAGCTGTTGATAGGTTTAATCCCGGATTTGAAATATTTTCGGGGACAGAGGAGGGTAGAGAGGAAATACATAAATCTGCAAACAGTAGCGGATATATTAAAATCATAGAATTTTTAATTAAAAAAGGTGTTGACGTAAATGCCAAAAAAGAAGAAAGCGGACAAACCGCCCTTTTCAGAGCGGCAGATTTGGGGTATCCGGAAACGGTTTCAGCTTTGCTTAAAGCGAAAAATATTGAGTTAAATATTGCGGATGATTGGGGTTTGCGACCTTTGCATTATGCATCGAGAGGCGGGCACCTTGAAATTGTAAAACTATTGGTTGAAGCCGGTGCTGAGGTAAACGTTCAGGAAGATTACGGTTTTACCCCTATGCATGAAGCAGCAGAAAACGGAAGATTAGAAGTAATAAAATATCTTATTGAAAATAAGGCAGATACTAATATTGGTTTAAAAAGCGGATTTGACGCGTATGAAGCGGGAGATAAACCGGTTGATATTGCACAAAAAGCATATCAGAATGAAGTTGCTGACTATCTTGAAAAGATATAAAAGTTGATTTTAACTAAACATGAAAGCGGATTTATTAAAATAATCCGCTTTTTTTATTTTAAATCTTTATTTTTGCATTCAAACTCTGTAAACTGTAAAATGAAAAAAATATCACCGTCATTATTATCCGCAAATTTTTCAAATCTTGAGAAAGACGTAAAAATGCTTGAAGAAGGCGGAGCCGATTTGTTGCATATTGATGTTATGGACGGGCATTTTGTGCCTAATATAACCATCGGTCCCGTTGTTATCGAAGCAATAAAAGAAGTTTCAACGATTCCGTTGGATGTTCATTTAATGATTTCCGACCCCGATTATTACGTTAATGCTTTTATTGATGCCGGTGCCGACTATTTGACCATTCATGCGGAATCAACCCCACATGTTCATCGGGTTGTTCAAAAAATAAGAGACGGAGGTATAAAAGCCGGTGTATCTTTAAATCCTCATACTCCGATTTCGGTTTTGGAAAACATTTTACAAGACATTGATTTGGTGCTTATTATGTCTGTTAATCCGGGTTTCGGCGGGCAAAATTTCATATCGCATTCTTTAGAGAAAATAAAAAAACTTAAACAGTTTTTGAAAGATAATAATGCAAATCATATAGAAATTGAAGTTGACGGAGGTATAAAACTTGAAAATATTAAAGAAGTTTCGGATGCGGGTTGCGGTATTTTTGTTTCGGGTTCGGGCATTTTAAAAACCGAAAATCCGAAAGCAACCATCAAAAAAATGAAAGAAATTATTAATTAATTTTCTTTGATATTTGCAATACTTACAACTTTAAATACGTTACCGTCGGCATCTTTTACCGGATAGTAGGTGCTTGAAATTTTTATTTGTTTGCCTTCAATTTGTATGATTTGTGTAAATTCTTTTGTCTTTCCGTTTCGTAAATCATCCCAAAACTTTTTAAAAGATTCCGGATTTTGGGCTTCTTTACTGAAACTTCCCTGAACTTTTCCGATAATATCTTGTTTGTTTTTTTTCAGAATTTTAAGATAATTATCATTAATGTCGGTAATTCTTCCTTGTGTATCAAATTCCGCAATGTTGGCATTTTTCTTTACTACTTCTAAAGTATTTGTAACTTCTGCAAGTTTATGGTTAAGACCGTCGGTAACTGCTTGCATTTCTTCAATATTTTGGCGTATCTCTTCTTCCTGCGAAGCAGATTGTTCTGATTTTATTTTTGTTTCTCTCAACAGTTCGGCTGTTCTGGCGTTAATTTTTACCATTGAAATAGCCGATGCAATACTTTCGCTTACCTGTTCGGTAAGAGTTATTTTGTATTCGTCAAGAAACTTGAAAGATGCAAGTTCTACGACTCCGTAAACTTCTTCATGAAAAATAAGCGGTACTATCAGAAGGGTTTGGGGCTTATCTTTTCCGAGACCGGAGGTTATATTAAGGTAATTTTCAGGTATTTTTGTCATAAAAATAGTTTCACGCTCTAATATGCACCTTCCTACCAAACCTGCTCCCCACGGAATTCGTTTTTCAAGCATTTTTCTTCTGTCATAGGCATAACTTGCCAAAAGTTCTATATATTTTTCATTTTTTTCATTTTCGTTAATAACAAAAATCCCCCCTTGGTCTGCTTCAATATATTTTACTAATTTACTTATAATTGCATAGGACAGTTCCTCTAAATTATCAGAATAATCACGAATGATTTCCGCAAAGAGAGCTGAGCCTTTTGTAATCCAGTTTTGAATTTCATCCTCTCTTTTTCTTTTTGCTTCTTCTTCTTTTGTATGTTTTATGTTTTTTGCCAGTTCAAGAGTCAGATTACCTATTTTATCATCCTCACTTACAGGTTTATAATCAAAATTTATATTTCCTTTATATATTTGTTCAATATAGTTTGCCGTTTTGTCTATATTATCATTGAGTTTATTTATAGAATTATTAATATCTGATATCTCATCTTTTTCTGATGTATCTAAAGTTTTTATGTCTTTTAACCTTCCGAAAGCAACTGCGGAAATAACGGACAGGCTCTCCTTTATACGTGTAAGTATTTTTTGAAAAAACAGAAAGTAAAGCCCCATAGACACGACTAACAGTATAATAATCAGAAAAAGTATTTCGGAGTTAAGACCTTTAAGTAAAGTATTTTCTCCTCCGAATTTAGTCAATGTTGCCGTTGTCCATTTTGTATCTCCCGATTTAAAAGAAATTTGTTTTACGGAGGAAAAATACAACTCATCTTCGGAATAAAACGAAAACTCAAGTTCCTGAGAAACATTAAAATCAGGTTTTAGTTTTTCAAATTCCTGAATAAAATTGTTTCTTAAAATATCATCTTTATGGCTGTTTATAAAATCCTCATTTTCGGACAAAATAAAAAATGAGGAATTATCATAAGCGTATTTTTTGTTAAATTCATTAAGGGCTTCATTTATATTAATATCAATACTGCAAACTCCGGAGGGTATAAAATTTATTTTAAACGGCACGGAAACGGTAATTATATTATTTTGCTTGTTGTAATTACTTATAAATAATTCTTTTTCGCCAAGTTCTGTTTTTGCCAACAATGTTTTATAATAAATATCTTTTTTTCCCAAATATCTCCTTTCGTTTTTAATTGTCTGATTTTTTTTTGAAATTTTAAATATCTCAGGTGTCGTAACTGATTCATTATCTCTATGAATAAGCCAAACGCTTACGTAATCATGATTTTGTATCAGAATATTTTTTAAAATATCAAATACCGTTTTTTCTTTATATTCGGGAAAATCTGTTTCATTTTTTTCAAGTGTTACTTCCAATGTTTTTAAAATATCAATGTCTGCCTGTAATTTGTCGTAAATAAACAAAGAAAATATATCAGAAATATTAGAAGTATTATTAATTTCAACTTTATAATCATATTTTGTTACTCTTTTATTTAAAATCACCATTGTTGTGATAAATAAAACAACAACCGGAACAGCAATATAAATAATAAACTTTTTGGTTAAAGACATTTTGTGCTGATTTTGACAGTAAGATTAAAAAATTATGAAATAAAAAACACACTAACACAAAAATAAAGTTTAATTTTAAATCAACAAATAATTAATTTCCGAATTTGTCGTTTTGTAAATGTTTTAAGATAATTTATCCCTTTATTTTTTAAGTATTAAATTTTTTTATTTAATTTGTCTTTCAGATTCAAACAAAATGTCTTTAACCAAAAAGTTTATTATTTATATTGCTGTTCCGGTTGTTGTTTT
>CAMZKI010000221.1 GCA_947311125.1 uncultured Chlorobiota bacterium | reverse complement strand
CAGAATGAAATATATGAAAATTTTCAGACAAATTTCATAATGCTGAATTTAATTTATTTTGTAATGATTGTTTTGTCTGTTATATACCACATAAAACACGAAAAAGAGTATAGACTTTACGAGTTGATGATGGTTGTAGTAATAAATTTAATTTATTATTCAATCGGAATGTATTTGCTTCAAATTTTAAACCCGGACTACAAAGGTGTTTTCACCGCACTTGCAGCGGTTTTTAATTTAATTTTCTTAATTATCGTAATATTTATAAAAAAATCAACTTCAGACCAGCTTATTTACTTTTTCGGTATAATAAGCCTGCTTTTTCTTACCCTAATACCGCCTGTAGAATTAGTCGGCAAATCTCTGACTATGATTTGGGCTGTCGAAACAGTCCTGTTAATGTGGCTTTCTGTAAAATTAGAGATAAAAATGCTGAGATTTGTGACGGCATTCTTAATGTTAGGTCTTATTGCAAGTTTTGTTTTTGACGTTATTGATAACTTTTTTGCAATTTCATTTAATGCCCCCGAAAAAAAGTTACTGATAAATAAAAGTTTTGTATCAGGATTAATGACAAGTTTAGGATTAGGCTTAAACGCCGTTATTTCAGGAAAAAGCAAAGACGTATATCTTATTAAGCCGATAAAAATGAGTTGGCTGCGTATATTTATTTCTGTTATTGCAGTAGGTGCCTTATATATTTCTCTTTATACAGAAATTTTATATAAGATAACTGTTACCGTAAGAGATGTGAATATGATAAATATTTATCTCGGCATATATAACTTTTCTTTTATCTTGGCTGTTTTAATTATTCTGAATTTCATAAAAAGTAAATTTCTTAAAATTTCGGCGGCAATACTGGGTGTTTTCTCATTTATATTATTTTTTGCGTTCTATTTATACGAAATAATCTCCGTAAGAGACCATTTGTTATCAAACCCGTCCGTATCAATTATGAAATTTAATGATCACGTTTATATGATTGCCGTAACTCTCTTTATATTTTATTTTTCATACTTGAATGTCAGAAAATTAAGCAACGTAATAAATAAAATTGCCAAATGGTTTTTAACGTTCTCTGTAATTGCGGTTTTATCCTCCGAATTAGACCACTTAGCCGTTATCAAAGCTTTCGGGTCGGGAATTCCGATGAATACTACTCTGTCAGAAACTCATCATTTTACATACTCTTTGTTTTGGATGATTTCGGCTTTTATTATTTCATTTTCGGCAGTACTCTTTAAAGACAAAGACTTGGTGAAAATTGCAATGTTTATTTTATTTGTTGTTATTATTAAATCCTTTATCTTTGATTTCCCGGAAATAAGCACAGGGCAACAAATAGCAAGTTTTACGGTTTTAGGGTTAATAATTCTCTTTACGGCTTTTGTAAGACAAAGATTATTTGAACGGTTAAGTTAAACGATATGAGTATAATATCAAAAAAATACACACTTTTATTAATATTTATAATATTTGCGGAATTATCAGCCGTATCTCAAATATTCAGCAATCAGGCAAAAATAAACAATGTTGACAAAGCAACTTACTACAAAATATTTTTAAGCCCGGAAATAACTTCACAGTTGCATCACGGTTTTCCGGATATCCGATTGTTTGATAATAAAAATAATGAAATTCAGTATATTTTAAAACAGGAAAAAATAATTTACGACAAAGGGAAACAAACAAAACTGAAAATTCTTAAAAACAAACACCGAAAATTTAAACATTTTACGGAAGTAATTACTGAAAATACAGAAAATGCAGAAATATCAAACTTAATTTTTAAAGTTATAAATACTCACAATCCTGTTTTTATAAAAATATCGGGCAGCAATGACGAAAAAAGATGGTTTATTTTACGAAACAATTACCCTACCGTTCCGGATATCTCTAATGCCGATACTACAGAAATAAAAGTTATGAACTTGCCGAGGAGCAGTTTTAAATATTACAAAATTTTATTTCACGATTACGATGAAAAAAGTATTGACATTACAGATGTTTATTATCATGATTTAGCAGACATACGTGCGGAATATGTCCAATTACCGAAACCGCGAATTATTCAAAAAGATACTTTGGATAAAAGCATTGTAACAATAGAATTTGACGAAGCTCAGTTTATTGATATGCTTACATTCGGAATACACGGTCCGGAATTTTATCTCAGAAAAGTTAATATGCAAAAAAAAGATACAACATCAGACTACGCACCCGGAGAAGAATTTTACGACCAAATGAATAAAGATTTTTGGTTCGGTTCACTAAAAAGCAATAGGATAAATCTTGCCGATTACAAAGCAAAAAAAATTGTTTTCATAGTAGACAATAAAGATAATCAACCTTTAAAAATATATAAAGTAAATGCTTATCAGTTGAAAAATTACCTTATTGCATACTTAGAGCCGGATAAAAAATACAAATTACTTTTCGGAAGCAAAAGTGCAAATTTCCCCAGCTATGACTTACCGTATTTTAAAGATACAATCCCTGAAATACTGCCCGAAGCCTATGTTTATAACATCAGAAAAAGAAGTATTTCTGCAGAGAAAGTTAAAACAATATGGAATTTTCCTTTAAAATATTTATGGTTATCGATAGGAGCAACGGCAATTATTCTTATTATTGTAAGTATTTTTTTAATAAAACAGTATTCCGAAAATAAAAAATCTTAAGTTTATACCTTTCAAAATATTAACACGAAAATCCTTAATTATGAAAAAATTTATACTACTCTCAGTCCTTGCATTTT
>CAMZKI010000220.1 GCA_947311125.1 uncultured Chlorobiota bacterium | reverse complement strand
CTGTATCAAAAGGCATTTCTACACCTAAATCGCCTCTTGCAACCATAACGGCATCTGTTTCTGAAATAATTGCATCGAGATTTTTTATTGCCTGTGGTTTTTCAACTTTTGAAATAACGTAAGTATTTTTTCTTTTTCTTTTTATCATTTGCTTCAGTTCTATTACGTCGCTTACCTGCCTGACAAATGACAGTGCAATCCAATCGACATTTTGCGAGAGTGCAAATTCTGCATCTTCGATATCCTTTTCTGTCAGGCTGGGTAACGAAATTTCGGTATTCGGCAAGTTCACGCCTTTTTTTGATGCCAAAAATCCGCTGTGTATAACTTTTGCTTTTACCGTATTTTTTTTGTTTGTTTCTACAACTTTGAGTTTTATTTTTCCGTCATCAATCAATATGGTATCATCGACATCAACATCTTCCGCAAATTCTTCATAACTCATATAGACTCTGTTTTCATCACCGATTATTTTTTCGTTCGTAAATTCTAAAACACGCCCTCTTTCAAGAAAAACTTTACCGTTTTTCATCTCTCCTACACGAAGTTTCGGACCTTGGAGATCTGCCATAATTGCAACATCGGCACCTATTTCTTTATTAATTTCTCTTATCGTTTTGATAAGTTTAGACGCTGCTTCGTGGCTGCTGTGCGAAAAGTTTATGCGACAAACATCTAATCCGGCATAAAACATTTTTTTTAATGTCTCTTTACCTGATGATGCAGGTCCGAGAGTTGCAATGATTTTGGTTTTTGATTCGTCAAATGTCATTGATATTATTTTTATTGTTAAAAACTATATTTTTAATTGTTATTATATTTCTTTCCGTAAATCTCCTTCATATCCGGTAATTCCGTAAAATAATAATGCACCCATATGTAAACATGATTAAATAACGCAACGGATAAGGCAGCCTGAGACTTTAATAAAATTGCGGGAATCCAAAGAATTAAAAACCCGAAAACATACATTCCGTTTGATGTGTATTTGAAAATACCTTTTTTAACAAACGGGGTATTTCCGGATTTTTCAGGATAAAAGTGGTCATATCCGAAAGCTCTGTCTGCTCCGAAATACTTATGCACCGATAAAAAGAGATAAAATGCAGGTATAAATAAAATTACGGATAATGTATAAGAAACTGCAGAACTGACATTTATTGTTTCAGCATTTGAAACCGCAAGTATGATAATCGTAATTAATCGAGATAAAATAAGTACCGAAAATCCCGCTTTGTAAATACTAAATGCCTTTTTACCGAATAATTCAGACAGAGACCTGTAATACAATTCGTAACGCCAGCAAACAAGGACATAAAACTGGTGGACAACAGGAGACAAAACTGCTAATATAAACCAGACAGATGTCTTTATCCCCCATAAACTTCCGCTTAAAAAAGCTTCATTACTTTTTGACCAAAAATAAAGCATTGCAAGTAATATTGTAAGCGATAATATACGGAATTGCTGATACTTAAATATTTTTGTTTTTTTCATATTCTTTCTGTGCCTGTTTTATAAAATTTTCTATATTTTCATTTTTCTCTGTTTTTTCAACTTCTGATTGCAATTCTTCTTCCTGCTCTGAAAGTTTATTTTTAACTGACTTAATTGTTTCTGTAAGTTTTTCACCTGCTTTAAGTTTTATTTTGTTCAAAAAACTCAAAAGTTGTTCGGCATGTTTTTCTATTTCTGCCTTTTTATACAAATCTGCAGTTCCTTCTTTTGCCGCTTTTGAAAACTCCTTAAATTCTTTATTGAATATTTCTAATGCTTTTTTCCCTTTTTCGTTTATATCTTCTGAGACCTCTTTAATATGAAGTTTTAATTCTCGGTATAGTCTTTCATTTTCCTCATCGCGTTTTCTTTTTCTTTCAAGAATATTGCCGTCTCGCTTGTCAATCTCACCTTTCCAAGATGACAAAAGCTCCTTTGCTTCTTCGGATATTGATTTTTTTTTCGCCATTTTTTTATTTTTTTCAAATGTATAAGATATTCATATCTAAGAAAAATATTTTTGGTTGAAAAATTTTAATTATTTTAACAGCCGTGCAATTTGATTTTATACGATTTCTGAAACAACTGCCTTTCAGCCGATTAATATTTCCGCTGATTGCCGGAATTTTGTTTGCCCTGAATTTTAATGTCGGCATAAAGTTGCTCGGACTTATTTCAAGTGTTTTATTTTTTATATTTATATTTTCAGTAAAATTTATTTTTAAAAGTAAAAACTTCAGACACAGATATTTACCCGGTATATTTATTAATTCACTTCTGGTTTTATGCGGTATTACTCTTCTTAAAGTTAATGAAAAAGAAAACTTTCGGTTATACGGAAAAAAAGTTATCGTTTCCGCAATTATTGACGAACCCGTAAGCAAAAAAGAAAACTCTTATAAAAGTATTTTAACGTCAGTAACTTATAAATTAGGAAACCGTATTGTCAATGAAGCAGCAAAATGTATAGTATATTTTGAAAAAAATGATAAAGCCGCACATTTAAAATACGGAGATAAAATTATATTTAAAGCTCGCATTACGGAGATAAAAAATCCGGGTAATCCGCACGAGTTTGATTACAAACAGTATTTGCACAGAAAAGGAATAAACGGACAGGTTTATTTAAAATCCTCTGACCTGAGGCACGTTGAATCAGACAGAGGAAGTTTTATTTTTAAAAATGCTTACAAAACAAGAACTTTTTTGTCAGAGATATATGAAAAATACGGGATTTCAGGCAAAGAACTTTCTGTATTGCAGGCTCTTACACTCGGAGACAGAAGTGAGATAGATGATGATACAAGGCAATCTTATGTTGCAGCCGGAGCCATGCATATATTGGCAGTATCCGGTTTGCATGTAGGTATTATTTTTATGCTGTTCAATTTTCTTTTAAAATTTCTTGATAAAGTAAAATATAAAGACAGACATATCGGAAAAATATTTAAAGCATTTATTCTGTTAATAATTATTTGGTGCTTTGCCGTTCTGTCCGGGCTTTCTCCTTCTGTTCGCAGAGCTGCCGTAATGTTTTCATTCATAATTGTCAGCAAAGCCGTAAACAGGCACGTAAATATTTACAATTCTATTTCGGCATCTGCTTTTATACTGCTCATTATCAACCCTTATCTTATAACCGAAGTAGGCTTTCAGTTGTCCTATGCGGCAGTTTTAAGCATCGTATTTTTTCAGCCTAAATTAGTTGCACTTTTAAAAATAAACAATAAAATTCTATACTATTTGTGGGCTCTTACTTCTGTTTCAATTGCGGCAGGGATAACAATAATGTTGGATGCAAAAAACAAAACAGGAAATATGTGAAAATAATAAAGTGTTACCGGGAAAGTTCCGATTTGTGCCGCAATTGAAACAGAAGTAAGAGCCCACAAATAGT
>CAMZKI010000219.1 GCA_947311125.1 uncultured Chlorobiota bacterium | reverse complement strand
TGCCGTATAATTTTGTTTGTCTAATATTAAAAGGTTAAAATTAAACTTATCAAACTTAGTTTCAAAATTGAAATTTCCGTCTTTATCAAGTTGTTGAGTCTCTATTGTATTGTAAGAGAGGTCTTGAAGTTTAATTTCTTTATATTTTGTATTATTTATTACTTTACCTTTCAGGCTTCCTGCTTTTGCAAAAGTTGTGAAAGGGATTACTAAAATTAATAGTATTACAGGGAGTGTTCGTATTTTCATAAGACTTAATTTTCAGATTTAATTTTCGGCAATATAAACTTATAATTTCTGTTTTTATTGTCCGGAAACATTGTTTGTTTAATTTCAGAGAGTTAAAATTTTTGTTATAATTTGAACCCTATTAATATTATATCGTCTGTTTGAGCAGTATTTTCCATCCACTTTTCGATAACTTCGTTAAGAATTCTGTATTGTTCGTCCATTGGTTTATAGTGTATGTCAAGCAACAGGTTTTTTAAGCGTTTAATCATAAACTTACGATTTTTAGGACCGCCGAATTGGTCTTGAAAACCGTCGGAGAAAATATAAAACCAAGAGGGAGATTCGTAATGTATAAGTTCGGCTTTAAAGTTTTTAGATTCTTGCTGGTAGCCTCCTATTCCGCTTCTGCTGGCTTTTATTTGTTTAAGCTCGCCGTTTGTAATGTATATTAAGGGGTTTTTGGCACCGGCAAATTCTACTGTTTTGTTTTCTTTATCGATTACGCAGAGAGCCATATCCATTCCGTCTTGCGACAGTCCTTCTTTTTCTTGTTTTAAGGCTGTTATCACGTAATCGTTCATTTTTTCAAGTATAACGTCTGCTTTAGTTATTCCGTTTGTTTTAACTATTGATGTCAGAATTTCACTTCCTATCATACTCATTAAAGCTCCCGGAACGCCGTGTCCCGTACAATCAACGGCAGTGTATATAATTTTTCCGTCTTGTTCGGCGTACCAGTAAAAATCACCGCTTACAATATCTCTCGGTTTAAATAAAATAAAGTTTTCAGGTAAGCCGGCACTTATTTTTTCTTTAAGCGGCAGCATTGCCTCCTGAATTCTTTTTGCATAATTTATGCTTGCGGTAATTGAATTGTTTTTTTGAATAATTTCTTCGTTTTGTTGTGATAATATTTCGTTTTTTGCTTCGATTTCTTCTTTTTGAAGTTGAATTTCTTTTGTTCGTTCTTCTACTATTCGTTTTAAATTTTCCCGTTGTTTTTTGAGCCGTGCAATACTTAATTGTATAACACCGTAAATAAAAAGAATAAACAGAACGAAATAACCGAGGTATGCACCGAATGTTCTGTACCAGGGAGGCAGTATTTCAAAAGTATATTCTGCGGTTTTGCTTTCTACGTTATACAGGTTTCTGGCTTTTACAATGAAGGTGTAAGTTCCCGGTCCGAGGTTTGAGTATTCTTTATCGGTTTTTGATTTCCAGTCAGACCATTTAGTATCGTTTCCTTTCAGTATAAATTTATATTGAATTTTTTCGGGTTCTTCATAGAAGACGGAAGAAAACGAGAACCTCAGGTCGTTAAATTCGTAGGGAATACTCGGGATTTTTTCCGGGTTTTGTTGCAGAGCCATAAAGCCGGAGTCGTTTACGAATGCTCCTCCGAATATTAAAGAATCGTTTTTAACAAATTCAACTTTTCGGATTAAAGCAGGGAAGGGTTCTTCAAATTTCTTTTTCATATCCAGGTTATAAAGAACAAAACCGCTTTCTGTGCCTACTATAAGTTCGTAATCTGATATTTGATTTATACTGAAAATATTGTTTTTTACTTTATAGAACGGAGTTTTAAGGACGGGTTGAGGAATCCCGTTTTTGAATTTTACCAGTCCGAGTTCCCATGATTGTTTATTTTTGATTTTCGGGTCGTCAATAGCTTCTTTAAACCATATATTTCCGTTTTGTGCCTGATAAATATTGGTTATTTTAATGTTCTCTTTTCCGAATATTTTTGTAAACTCAGTGTCTTTAATAAATTTCTGAGTATTTTTATCAAAAGTATATATTCCGTTTTTTGTTGTGAATATTATGCGGTTATTGATTTTAAAAACATAATTTCCGTATATTTCCGGCAGTCCGTCTTTTTCGGTAAATGTTTTGTTTTCGATGACAGAGTCTGTTTTTTCATTTAGCGTTAAGCGAAAAACTCCTTTGCTTCTGTCTGAAATCCAAAAATTTCCGTCAGAGTCTTCTTCGATGTGTCTGAAATTTCCTTTGAAGTTTTTGACTGAATGACTGAATTTCCAAGTTCCGTCAGATAAAGAGAATACGGATAAACCGTGCCCGCCTATTGCAAGTATTTTGTCAGGATGCTTGTTTAATCTTATAAAACTTTTAACACTGACATTGGGTCCTATAAGTTGAGCTTTGTTGTTGATTATTTCGAATAGACCTGATTGTCCCGCAAACAGCAGGGTATTGTTTAAGGTGTCTATTTTCCATATTTGAGTGTGTCCGGTAGGATTTTCTATGAGTTTAAATTTTTTATCTTCCGAGTCGTTTTTGAAAATAAAATCACGGTAAAAGAGTCCGGCTGCAGTTCCTATATAAAGTTTATTTTTAAAAAGGATGGATGAGTGAACGGCTTCGGTAAGGTTTGCCTGTGTTGAGAAAACAGTATAGGGCAGGTTGGCGTAAATAATTGATATCCCGTCATTTGTTCCTATCCAAATATTGTTGTCTCTGTCGGTATAAACGCACCAGACGGTGTTATTTTGCAGTCCGTTTTCTGCGGAAAGGTGTTTTATTACGTGAAGTTTATTGTCTGTTATAATCATTCCTTTTCCGTAAAGTCCGCCGAGAAAATAGTTGTCATTATAGACAGAGGGGTAGATAAGGTTATAGAACAGAGGGTTTCTTTCGATGCTTTTTAATTTTCCTTCTGACAGTATTTTTACGCTGTCTTGCCAGCTTGTTATGTATAAAGAGTTGTTCGGAGCGGGGAAAATTCCGAGCGGTTGTTTTTTTGAGTAATATTGTTCGGTTCCTTTTACTAAAATTAATTTATCGTTTTTAAACTCTAAAATTCCGCGTCCTTTTTCATGAACAAAAATTCTGTCGTTTACTTTAAATGATCCGCTGAAGTTATTTTCGGGTTTTTGTATGTCTATGGTTTTTATTGTGTCGTTTTCGTATATATAAAGTGTTTGCGGCGTAACGAATAAGGCGTGATTTTTTTTTGTAATCTGAACTTTTCTGACGATTGTAAACTGTTTTTTCTTTTCGGGAATCTTATCGGACAGAGATTGGTATTTCATATTGCCTTTATCGTCAATTTTAAGATAACCGAATTCTCCTACACTTGCTCCTACATATATTCTTCCGTTTTTATCTTTTGCAAGAGAGTATATGTTAGGGTCGCCTGGTAAAAATATTTTACGCCAAGTATTTCCGTCAAATTCCAAAATGTAAGTTTGGTTTGCAAAATACATTACGCCTCTGTTGTCCTGAACTATTGAGAATGTTTGGTTGTTGCCGTCGTAATCAACTCTGGTATAGTTTTTTATGTAGGGAATGCCTTTGCTTTCAATTTGAGAGTAAATTGTTGTGAAGGACAATAAAAAAGTAATTATCAGAAAGTATTTTTTAATATTCATTTTTGTAAAGATTAGAAATCCGGATTGTTTAATATGTTGCAAATTTAAAATAAAACATTAATCGTGCCAAGCGGAAAGAATTACTTCTCCTTTCGGGCTTATCAGTTCATAGTAAAGTTCTTTGAGTTTAAGATTTGAGAAGTTATTTTCCGTATAGTTTGTTTTGTATCCCAATATGTTAAAAGTATTACTGTTCAATTTGAGGGCTTTTACTCCGAAATAACTGCGATTATTGAACAGCGGTATATATTTTTCGACTGTTCCTTTTGATATTACCGTAATTAAGACATTGGCAGTATTATTGTTTTTTCCGGCTTTTGAAAAAATTGTATTTCCCGACAGGTCTGTATAGTTAATAAAGTTACTGAAAATATAAAGTTTTTTATTTCTTTTAATCATATCAAAAACAGCTGCATAGGCTTCTGTTCTTACTTCGTATGTTTGAAGTTGGTCATCAGGGTTGTAGTGATAAATAATTTGTTCTCTGTCGGTATTAATTTTATTAAAAGTTTTACCGTTGAAAACTATAAGGACAATATTATTTATATCATCGTATTTTAAGAGTCGCGGAATTTTTCGATAAGGCAATTCTTTTTTTAAAATTATATTGCCTTTGTTGTCATACTTTATCAGTGTGTTGGTTATTTGCTTGCCGATTTCTGTTTTTACGGTAAAACATCCTTTATCAAAAGGGGTTGTAAGAAGGTTATAGGTAAGAGACGAATCGCTTTTTTCAGAAATAGATAAGAAGTCTATGTTTTTTTTGTCTGTTGAGAGACCTGTAAATCCTTGTGCGGTATCGTTTTCGGCAAGATAAAAACCGGAGAACCAGAGTTTGTTGTCTTTTGTTGTTTTAAAATCAGTTATGTAAAATGTGTTTTTTTCAAGATTTTCGCTGTTCGGTGAGGTAATATCAGGTTGTATTAATATTGTGTCGTTATATTTTAAGCTTTTGTCGGTGCTTTTGTATGCTGTATAGTAGAGGTGTTTTTTTAAGTTCAGAAATGCATTTTTTACTTTTGCATCGAAGAATAATTCCTGTCTGAAAGAGTATTCTCGCAAACCTTTCATCCCGCCGTAAACGGAAAGATAGAAATTTTTGTATTTTTTTACTTGTTCGGGAGTTATTCCGGCTGCAAAGATTTTATTTATACTGTCGGCTTTATTTTTTTTATTTATTAAACTATTACAATATGTGCTTCTTTTTAATATAGGGAAGTTTGTCAGAGTTGCGGGGTTGTTTATGAACTTCTTAAATAATACCAAGAAGTTTATTTTAGCTTCATTTAATTTAAATAGTTTTATGAGGAGAGAATTATTGTCAAACTTTTCAATTTTGTAAACAAATTTTTCATCAAGTTTAAATTCCGGGTATTCATCAGAGTATTCTCCGTTTTCAAGCTCGTTTATTTTTTGTTTTATTAAAGCGTCTTGATTAACTATATCCGTTCTGTTGCTTTTTATCATATTATTTTTAACCTGTCTTACGTTCTCCACCCATTTTTTATAGTTCCAAAGAGGAATGTCATTGTTCAGAAAACCGGAATACGTAAGCCCGTCAAGACGATACGTAACAATATCTTTTAAGTGATAGTTTTGGTTGTAATTTTTGAGAGGATATGCGCTTAAAGCTTCTTTATACAGTTTAAAATAAATTAATGTTGAATCAAAATTTGATTCTAATTTTTGCATATCTTCAATAAGTTGCGGGTCATCACTCAAATATATATTTTTTATTTTAGCGTAATCAGAGTTAATTTTCATAAATAAACTTACGCATTCATTATAGAAACTGCTGCTTTTATTATAAAAATTAATAATTTCAGTAACATGTTTTTCGTAGTCTTTTATTTCGGCAACTTGTGCGTCTACATATTCTTCAATGTCACTAATCTTAAGTTTTTTTCCTTTTGGGATAATAGGAGCGTTTTTGTAGTAAGAGCGATTTTTGTTTTTTTCGTCTTTCATATACAATTTTGCCAGGTTAAAATACAGTTTAGTGTTGTAAATAAACAGTTTAGTGTAAGAGAATTCTTTGTAAGGGTCAAAATCAAAAGCCCACTCTTTTGCTATTATTCCGAGTTGAAAGTATGCGTTTGCAAATTCCGGATTTTGTTTTTGATATGCAAGCAGTAATGTGTATGCCCTTTCTTTGTCTCCGCTTAATACAACTTTATATACATCATCATATTTTATTCTTGAAGATGCCGGAGAAATATTACAAAGAAAAAGCAGAAATAAGACGTATATGATTTTGTATTTTACCATAATTGTTCGGATTATTATGATTTGATTTCAATAATTTTGAGTTCTACCCGCCTGTTTTTTGCTCTGTTTTCTTCAGTATTAACAGGGAGGTAGGCAGGTTTGCTCTCTCCGTATCCTTTAGAAATTATTTGTTCTTCAGGAATGCCTTTATCTATCAAATATTCTTTAACCGACTGAGCTCTTTTGTTTGACAATTTTAAATTGTATGCTTTAGAACCGACATCGTCAGTATGTGCCGATATTTCAACTTTCATTTGCGGGTTTGTTTTCATAAGTTCAACAAGTTTATTCAGTTCAACAAATGAACTTTGATTTAAGTCGGCTGAATTTGTCTCAAAATTTATATCTTTTAACTCGAATTTTGTATTTTTTTTCAAGGGTTGGAGCTCGGCATTCAGGGTGTAGTCAGCATCTTCATTGACTAAATCAACAACGGTGTTGTAAAAGGCGTAACCTTTTGGTTTTACACTTATTTCATACTGGGTTCCGTCTCTCAGTTTAATTTTTAATTTTCCGTCTTTTCCTGTCTTTATAGTTTTTATTATTTTTTCATTAGTTGAAAGGTTTGTTATTTCAACTGTTGCTTCTACACCTTCCCCTGTTTCTTGGTCTGATAAGTTAATTTCATAGTCTATTTTTTTAACCTGAAGCTCCAAGTCTCTTTCAAATTCGCTAAATTGGACAACATCACTTAAATCCAGATAAAATGAGTTTTTCAGGAAATGTTTGTGTTCGGCTTCTATTTTATATTTTTTCCCGATTGACAGTGTAATTCCGAATCGTCCGGTGCTTAGATTTTTAACGGGAACGTTCTCGATTGTTCTTCCGGTCTCATCGGTAATTGAAATATTAGCCGGAATAGGCTCATAGATTTCTGTATCATAAACGTTCAAAATTAAATTTATCTTAGAGTAAAGGTTTATATTTTTTTGTATTTCCTGAAATTTGTTAATTTTTCGGGTGTCAAAATAAAAAAAGTAATGTGATGAATTTTTGTTAAATACATCAATTCGGTATTTTCTTCCTTTTTGCAGAAACAGGCTGTATTTTCCTATTTTTTTATCAGTAGTTACGCTTGATAAAATTTCGGATGTATTGGGGTCTGTTATGTTTATGGTTGCATTGAGCGGTTTTCCGGTTTTCAGTTCAGTAACGTAACCGAAAAAATGAGTGGTTTTTTCAGGCTGTAAACCAAACGGCAATTTGTATATTACCGCTTTTTCATCTTTAGCATTTTTCTTTTTTGATTTTGTTTGATAATACAAATATTCTCCGGATAAAGGAATGCTGGGGTAGGCTTCGTCTTGAGAATTATTTACCGTATCAACAGGAACAGGTGTAAGCCAGGCATTCTTAGTTATTTTTTTTGCATAATACAAATCAATTCCTGTTTTTTTATCACCTCTTACAGACATAAAATACAGTGTTTTATTGTCCGGAGCCATTCGCGGAGCTCTGTCGCAGCCTGCGTTTATAGGGTCGGGAAGAGCCTTTGCTTTGCTCCATGCTGTATCAGTTTTCTCAGAAACATAAATTTGATAACATTCATAATCTTCAAATTCTTTATCTTCAAAACGCCGGGCAAAGTACAGGAATTTTCCGTCAAAACTGACAAAAGGGTCTGTTTCGTCAGCAAGTCCGTTAATCGGAGCTTTCATTTTGACAGGTAAAGACCAAATACCGTTTATTTTTTTTGTATAATAAATATCGAAACTTGCATCTTTATTGTCTTCCAGCATACTGAAATAAATTATTGTTGCATCATGATTATAGGTCGGAGCATCAATAAACCAGCCGAGAGAATCGTAAATATTTACGGAGCTGACAGGAACAGGCAAAGACCACTTGCCGTCAGATTGTTTTTTGCATTCAAACATACGGCGGTACTTCTTTGTTTGACTTATAAAAACAATGCTGTTCCCGTCATAACTTATATAAGGAGCAATAGTTCGGGTATCTTCGGTGTTAACAGGTTCGGGTAAAAGTTTTGCTTCTTGAGAGTTACCTTGTAAGGCATAAAATAAAATACAGGTAAATATTAAGTATTTAACAATTAACTTTCTGTTATTCATAAGAATAATATTTATCTCACAAATATACAAAGAACATTGAATCAATTAATATTTTTTTTGATATTTGCATACTAAATTAACATTTAAACATAAAATTAAATAAAATGGGTAAAACATTTGCAGAAAAGGTTCTCGGTGCCGATACGGGAGCTGTTGTTTTTAAAAAGCCGGATATCATTCTTACACATGATAATACGGCAAGTATAAAAAAGACATTTGAGAAGATGGGAGGCGAGAAGATTGCATATCCCGATCAGCTTTTAATTGTGTTAGATCATAATGCACCGCCCACAACAGCAGCACTTGCTACTCAATATCAGGAAATAAGGGATGTCGTTAAGGAATATGGAATTAAAAAATTCTATGATGCAGGAAAAGGGATTTGTCACCAGATTATGTCGTATCATGCTGAACCTGAGATGATAATAGTCGGAAGTGACAGTCATACGTGCACGGCGGGAGCTTTTAATGCACTTGCTGCCGGAATAGACAGAACTGAAGCAGCAGGACTTTGGAAGAGAGGAGAAACTTGGTTTCGGGTTCCGGAAAGTATGAAAGTTACTTTAAAAGGGAAATTACGAAAAGGCGTTTATGCAAAGGATATTTCATTGTGGATTATCGGAATGATAGGGTCGGACGGAGCTAATTATATGTCAATTGAATATCACGGTGAAGGGGTAAAATCTCTCGGAATTTCAGAACGAATGACTTTAGCGAATTTAGCTTCGGAGATGGGAGCAAAAAATGCAGTTTTTCCGCCTGATGGGGTTTTGGCAAATTTTTACGGCAAGAAAGAAATTGAAGGAATTTGGGCAGACGAAGATGCAAACTACATTAAAGAAATTGAAATAGATTTAGATAAGCTGTTTCCTGTTGTTTCGGCACCGCATCATGTTGATAATGTTAAAGCACTTGCCGAAGTTGCAGGCACACCTTTACAACAAGGATTTGTCGGAACCTGCACAAACGGAAGAATTGAAGACTTAAGGCAAGCAGCGGAAGTACTGAAAGGAAAAAAAGTTGCAGAAAGTTTTCAGTTGCTGATTACTCCTGCATCGCAAAAAATTTATTTGCAAGCGATGAAAGAGGGATTGATAGAAATTTTCTTAGAGTCGGGAGCTAATGTTTTATCAGCTTCGTGCGGACCTTGTCTGGGAACGGGGCAGGGGATACCTGCAGACGGATATAATGTTATTTCTACGGCAAACCGTAATTTCCTCGGACGTATGGGTAACAAAAATGCAAGTATTTATTTAGCATCTCCGGCAAATGTTGCAGCATCGGCAATTGAGGGTAAAATAACAGCGGCTTACGGTTTTGACAGAAAAGATAAGTTTCCGTATAAAAAGGAACAGAGTGCAATTCTTACAATCTCCGAAAATGAAAACAGAAGGACTGAAAGCGGTGTGTGGAATTATGCAGATGTTGACAATCTAAATACAGACCTTATGTTTGCGGGAAATTTGACATATAAAGTTTTAAGCTCAGAGCCTGAAACAATAATTCCGCATCTATTTGCAGGATTTGACCCCAATTTTCATAAAAATGCTCAAAAAGGCGATATTATAATCGCCGGAGATAACTTTGGCTGCGGCAGTTCCCGTGAGCACCCTGCCGTAGGACTTTCTTATTTGGGAATAAAAGCGGTTATTGTTAAATCGGTAAATCGTATATTCTATCGTTCGTCAATTAATCAGGGACTTTTACTGATTGTTCATTCTGAAGCCGTAAATGCTTATAAGCCGGGAGATGATGTCGAAATTGATTTTAAAAATTCAAATATTACGGTTGGAGGTAAGCAATTTAATTTTGCACCTTTACCTGATAAATTAATGCAAATTATTAAAAAAAGAGGGCTTGTTAATTGGATTAAAGAACAGTAAAAGACATTTTAAATTTTATACAGCGGGCACCTTTATTTAAGGTGCTTTGCTTTTTTTAATTATCCGATATAAACTCTTTTTACTCTTTCGGAAACTCCCGTCAAAATCTCATACGGAATAGTATTCAGTTTTTCGGCTAATTTATCGGCAGGGTAATCATCACCGAAAATTACTGCTTCTTCTCCTTCATTTGTTTTCACATCCGTAGCGTCAACCATACACATATCCATACAAATATTTCCGATTACGGGACATAATTTCCCGTTTATCAAAACTTCTCCGATACCGTTACTTAATGCTCTGTTGAACCCGTCAGCATAACCTATGGGCAGAACGGCAATAAGGCTGTCTCTTTTTGCAGACCATTTTCTTCCGTAACCTACGGTTTCATTTTTTTTAACGTTTTTAATTTGCAGTATTTTTGTTTTTAAAGTGCTTACATTCATCAGTTTGTCTTTGTAAAACCCGAAGCCGTAAAGACCTATGCCGAGCCTTACGGCTTCAAACTGATATTCCGGAAAACGTTCTATTCCGGCAGAGTTTAAAATATGCCTGTCAATGTGATAACCGAGTTCGTTTATTATTTTTTCGCTTATTTTTCGGAATTTTGATATTTGATTTAATGTAAAATTATCTTTTCGGGGTTCGTCAGAAGCTGCAAGGTGCGAATAAACTGTTTTTACATAAATTTGCGGATACTTTTTTAATAATTTTATCAAGTCGTTAATTTCGTAATCGCAAAAACCGAGACGTTTCATCCCGGTATCAATCTTTATGTGTACAGGCATTTTTTTTCCGGAACAGGCTTCAACTTTTTCGGCATAGGCATTTAGAATGCCGAAACCATAGATTTCCGGTTCCAGCCTGTGTTCAATAATATCAGAGAAACCGTCTTCGTCCGGGTTCATAACAATAATATCTGCAGTAATTCCGGAGTTTCTTAACTCTACACCCTCATCTGTTAAGGCAACACCCAGAAAATCAACTTTGTGATGCTGCATAAGTTTAGCAATTTCATAAGTTCCGCTTCCGTATGAAAAGGCTTTAACCATTACCGTAATTTTAGTGTCTTTTTTTAATAAAGACTTGTAATAGTTAAGATTATGAACAATTGCTTCGGTATTTACTTCCAATACCGTGCGATGTTTTTTTAATTGTAAAATATCGGAGATACGTTCAAACTTGAAATCTCTTGAGCCTTTTATAAGAATATTTTCATTACGAAACTTGTATCTCAATTCTGAACTTAAGAAATCTTCCGTTGTTTTAAAGAAAAATGTCTTTTCAATACCGGAAAAAAACGTTTTACATTCGGATATATTTTTTCCTATTCCTATGAATTTATTGATTTTCGCAGATTTTGCATATTTGGCTGCTTTGCTGTACAAAACTTTATTTTCTGTGCCGCTTTGGTAGATGTCGGACAGAATCAGAGTTTTGTTTTTGTGAACAGACTGATATTCAAGAGTGTCCAGAGCTATTTTTAAAGAAATAATATCGGAATTATAACTGTCATTTATGAGCAGGCAGTTGTTAACTCCCTGTTTTTGTTCAATGCGCATTTCAACAGCTTCCAATGCTTCGAATCGCTTTTTAATTTTCTCGGTGAATATATTTTTTGAAAGCAGAAAGGAAAGACAGGCAAAAGAATTTTTTATTGATGCCTCGTCAATAAACGGTATTTTGTAAGTTATTTCCTGCTCTTGAAAATATGCGGTTATTTCTGTTTTATCGGCTTGTTTCTTTATTTTTGAAATGAATAAATCAGAATTTTCGTCTGCTTCGGACCAAGTAAATGCTTTTTTGGGGGGATATTTTTTTATGATGTCATTTAATTTCTTATAATCAGGAGAGTAAATGAGAACTTCTGCATTTTTAGCAAGTATAAGTTTTTCTTTTGCTTTTTCGGCTTTGTCTTTAAAATTCTCTTGATGTGCTTCTCCTAACGAAACAAATATTACGGTATCGGGCATAACAATTTTTTCTTGTTTTTTCATTTCCCCTTTACGCGAAATTCCGACTTCGATAAAAGCAAGATCGTAAGTATTTTCAAGTAAACTCAGAGACAGCGGAACCCCTGTTTGAGAGTTGTAACTTTTAGGACTTTTAACTATTTTATAATCATCTCTGAGAAGTTGAAAAAGCCATTCCTTTACTATTGTTTTTCCGTTGCTTCCCGTAATTGCCGTTAAATGATTTTTAAATTCGCTTCGAAAATATTTGCCTAAATCTTGTAACGCATCTAAAGTATCATTAACAATCAGAAAATTTGCATTTTGAAGCTCGGAGAACTTTTTGTTATACTCTGAAACAACAAAATTTATAACACCTTTTTCATATAGTTCATTTATAAAATTATGACCGTTATGATTATTTCCTTTTAAGGCAAAAAATAGCTGTTCGTCCGAAGCTGCAAGACTTCGGCTGTCAGTAATAATTTCGCCGATAAGAGTGTTTTTATTCCCTCGCAGTTCGGCATTCATGATTTTGCACAGTTCAGAAAGTGAAATTTCCGCCATTATTTGTTACTTTTGCAGTATAAATATTAAAAAAACAAAACTAAACATAAATTTTGTCAAGAAAAACATAAATGCTTAAAATGCTGACAATAAAAGAATTGCAAAATATTGTGTCTTTAAATATTTCAAATATAGATTTTGATAAAGAACCTTTGGGACTGTATGAGCCTATTTCATATACAATGAAAACCGGCGGAAAACGAATAAGACCGGCTCTTTGTCTTGCCGGGTGTAATCTTTTCTCAGATGACATTACATCGGCATATCCGGTTGCTTCGGCATTTGAAATTTTTCATAATTTTACTCTTTTGCACGATGATATTATGGATAATTCTCCGATGAGGAGGAATAAAAAAACGGTACATAAAAAATGGAACATTAACACGGCAATTCTTTCGGGTGATGCAATGATGATTAAATCTTATGAACTGCTATCAGACTTGTCTCCGGAGCTTTTAAAGGTTATTTTACCCTTATTTAATAAAACTGCATTGCAGGTATGTGAAGGGCAACAATATGATATGGATTTTGAAAGTAAAGAAGATGTTTCCGAAGCAGAGTATTTGAATATGATAAAATTAAAAACGTCGGTATTGATTGCGGCATCGATTAAAGCCGGGGCTGTATGCGGCGGAGCATCAGAATATGATGCGGATTTGTTATATGAGTTCGGGCTGAATACAGGTTTGGCATTTCAGTTAAAAGACGATTTGCTTGATGTGTACGGCGATACAGCATTGTTCGGAAAAAAAACAGGTAATGATATTATTACGGGAAAAAAAACTTTTTTGCTTATAAATGCTTTGCAAAATTCTGACAATAAGACTTATATGATATTAAAAGATACCGTTAAATCAAATGAAATAAGCAATGAAGACAAAATAAAAATCGTAACGCAAATTTATGACGCACTGCAAATAAAAGAACTTACCCTAACCAAAATAAAGGAATTTCATAATAAGGCTTTACAGTCACTTGAAGCTGTTTCTGTCGGTGAAACGAGAAAAAGTGAGCTTTATGAATTTGTTTCAAAACTGAAAGAAAGAGAAAAATAAATAATAACAGTTAAAATCCTACACATTTTTTGCTGCTTGCGGCGGAAGCAGTGACAACCCTCAAGATGTTGCAAAAGATTTTTTACAAGCTTTGGCAGATAAAGATTATGATAAAGCAAAAGAACTCGGAACGGATAACACTGCAATGATGATAGGAATGATTGAAAGTATGGCGGCAATGGCTCCGGACAGTTTACAGGAAGATGACTCTGCAGATATGGATGCGATTGAATGGGGAGAAACTGAAATTGACGGAGATAATGCCGTGTGTCATTACTCATCTCCTGACCAAAAGATCAAAAAATTGATTTGAAAAAAGTTGACGGAAAATGGAAGGTTGATATGAAAAAAGATATGTAAGTCATAATTTTTTTAAAGTAAATTTGCAGCCGGAGTTTTCCGGCTGTATTTTTTTGCAAATGGTTAAAAAGGTTGTTAAATACTTTATGTCTGCAATACTTCTTTTATTTTTTCTTGTTTGGCTTTTTCGAGAAATTTATAACAGAGCAGAAGAAAAAAAAGAAAAAAGTATTACATATATATTACCGGATTCCGTAAAATCTTTAATACACAACGGAGACATTGTCTTACGATACGGTCACGGTTTAGTGTCTGATTATATCGTTAAAACATTTAAAGAGAAATTTCCTGTTTCGCATTGCGGTATTATAGTTAAAAAATTCGGTAATTTATACGTAATTCATTCAGAATCAAGTTCTTTTTTGTCAAAAGAAGGTATTCAAATTCAGGATTTTGACTCATTTACCGATGCCGGACATAAAAATTCAATAATAATAGTACGCTATAATAAATGCGACACCTCAGAATATAATAAAATTACTGATTTTGCCGAATACTATCTTTCAAAAAACATTCCGTTTGATTACGGCTTTAATCCTGACGATACCGCAACAATGTTTTGCTCGGAAATTATTTGGCATGTCTTTAAAGATGCTTTTGGTAAAGATATTTTTTTAAATAATGAAAATGAAACAGACTTTAATCAGTTTGAAAATTTTTATGACACCGCCCGGTTTGATATTATTATAAATGACCAATTAAAAACAGAATAAATTTAGTTTATTAAACCTAAAATAAGGATTTTTCCTGTATATTTTTTATAAAAATTTGTGTAAGTTTGCATAAAGTAAGGCGACAAATGAGACTTTAAATAACTAAAAATAGAATTACTATGAATTTTGACATTAACAAAATCAGGATTAAACAGGGTGAAAATATAAACATTGAGGATTATGATACAAAATATGTAGGAACATATACTAAAGACACGGCAAAAAAAGAGCTTAAAAAAAATACTAAAGAGCTTAAGTCTATGCAGGAAATGTTTTATGCCGATAACAGATATTCATTATTAATCATACTGCAGGCATCTGATGCAGCAGGAAAAGACGGGGCTATCAGGCATGTTCTCGGCGGGCTTAACCCTCAGGGATGCCGTGTTCACAGCTTTAAATCTCCTTCAAAGTTAGAATTAGAACATGATTATATTTGGAGACACTATCTTGCACTTCCGGAAAGAGGGATGATTGAAATATTTAACCGTTCTCATTACGAAAATGTTATTGTTACAAAAGTTCATCCCGAATACATTTTCGGAGAGCGTATCCCCGGAGTTGATTCTATTGATAAGATTGACGAACGTTTTTGGAAAAACAGATACGAACAAATTAACAATTTTGAAAAGCATATTTATGAAAACGGAACACATGTACTGAAATTTTTTCTGAACCTGTCGAAAGACGAACAAAAAAAACGTTTTCTTGCCCGAATTGATACTCCTGAAAAAAACTGGAAATTCAGTTCTGCTGATTTAAAAGAACGGAAATATTGGAAACTCTATCGTAAAGCATTTGAAGATATGATTAACGGAACAACTACGGAGTATGCTCCGTGGCATATAATACCGGCAGATAACAAGTGGTTTTCGAGAATTGCGATAGGGAAAATTATTTATGAAAAAATGAAATCTTTGGATTTAAAATTTCCGCCTGCCGAAAAACCCGAATTGCTCGAAGAAGCAAGAAGACAACTTATGAACGAATAAAAAGGAACTGCCGTAAGGTGTAAATCCTTGCCTGAACACACTTCCGTAAATACGTAACTTTAGAGGTATTAAATGCAAATTGCAGCAACTTTACTCTACCGTAACAGATTTAGCCAAGTTTCTGGGTTGGTCAACATCGCAACCTCTCATTACCGCAATATGGTATGAAAGCAATTGTAGCGGGATAACCGTAAGCAACGGAGCGAGAGCTTCATTTGTTTCCGGCACTTCCAGAACATGGTCTGCCATTTTTTTGATTATTGTATCTCCTTGTGTAACAACGGCTATTACAATACCGTTTCTTGCTTTAACTTCTTGTATGTTACTGACTATTTTTTCGTAAGATTTATCTTTTGTGGCAACAACAACAACCGGCATATTTTTGTCTATCAGGGCTATAGGTCCGTGTTTCATCTCTGCTGCAGGGTAACCCTCTGCATGAATGTATGATATTTCTTTAAGTTTTAATGCTCCTTCAAGAGCCACGGGGAACAAATATCCTCTGCCGAGGTAAAGAAAATTTGTTGCATCTTTGTATAAAGCTGATATTTTTTGAATTTCATCATCAAGGTTAAGAATCTCTTTTATTTTATCCGGTATGTCAATAAGATTCTTAATGAGTCTTTCATATTCATCTTTATCAATATGACCTTTATTTTTTCCTAAAATTAAAGCTATCATAGTAAGCACGGTAACTTGTGCCGTAAATGCTTTTGTGGAGGCAACGCCTATTTCCGGTCCTGCATGGGTATAAACCCCGGCATCTGTTTCGCGGGGAATACTTGCACCTACAACGTTGCAAATTCCTAAAACCGTTGCTCCGGCTTCTTTTGCTATGTTTATTGCCGCAAGAGTATCGGCAGTTTCGCCGCTTTGACTTATTGCAATAACAACATCGTCTTTATAAATAATCGGATTTCTGTATCTGAATTCCGAGCCGTATTCTACTTCTACCGGAATTCTTGCAAAAGTTTCAATTAAATATTCTCCGACTAAACCTGCGTGCCAGGATGTTCCGCAGGCAATTATTAAAATTCGTTTTGCATTTTCTAATTGGGGCATTGTATTATGAAGCCCTCCGAGTCTTATTTCCGATAAATCAGC
>CAMZKI010000218.1 GCA_947311125.1 uncultured Chlorobiota bacterium | reverse complement strand
ATTTTCGTAAATTCTATGAGCCATTCGTGCGCTCCGGTATTTGTATCGGATATATAGACCGGTGCTGCGGTATATTCTCTTATATGTGCTCCTGTTTTTTCGGACGTCTCTTTCAAAGCTTTTTCGGCATTTTCTATAATTAATTCTTCTCCGAAAGCATTTATAAAATGTTTTATTCTGCCGGTTATTTTTATTTTATGAGGTTTCAGCGATGTAAATCTTACGGTGTCTCCGATAAGATAACGCCACAACCCGCTGTTTGTTGTAATTACTATTGCATAGTTTATGTTTTTCTCAACATCGGCTACGGTAAAAACGGGAGGATTATCGTCAAAAATATTTTCAACAGGTATAAATTCATAAAAAATACCGATGTCAAGCATAAGCAACATATCGTCTCTGCTTAAATCATCCTGTAAAGCAAAAAAACCTTCGGATGCATTATAGGTTTCAAGGTATCTTGTATGAGGCGGTAAAATTTTTTCAAAAATATTTTTATAAGGTGTAAAGCTAACCCCTCCGTGAATAAAAAGTTCAAAATCGGGCCAAACTTCAGATATGTTTTTTTTGCCTGTCTTTTCCAGTATTCGTTTCAGCAATACTAATGTCCAGGACGGCACGCCGGTTATACTCGTAACATTTTCGTTAATTGTTTCTTCTGCCATTTTTTCGAGTTTCTCTTCCCACTCCGGCAAAAGAGCAGTTTCTTTTCTCGGTGTTCTTAATAAATGTGACCAAATCGGAAGATTGTCAATTATAACGGCAGACAGGTCTCCGTAATATATTTTATTACCGAAACTGCTTATTTGCCTGCTTCCTCCTATTACCAGCGACTTGCTTTTTACAAGTTTAGTGTCTTCATACCGGCTTGAATAAACAACAATAATATCTTTTCCTCCTCTGAAATGATTATCTTCAAGTGCTTCTTTACTTACCGGAATAAACTTACTCTTATCGGACGTTGTTCCCGACGAAACGGCAAACCACTTTACGGGAGTGTGCCATAAAACATTGCTTTCTCCGTTTCTTATTCTGTCAATATAGGGTTTTATATCATCATAATTCCTTACGGGAACTTGCTCCTGAAAATTTTCAATATCAAAACTCTTTAGGATTTCTGAAAATCTGTGTTCTTTACCGAAATCTGTTTTTTTTGCAGATTCAATAAGTTTTTTCAACAAATTATATTGAACGTCAAACGGATTTTTTTTAAACTTTTCAATTTCCGAAAGCCGTTTTTGGGAAACCTTTTTAACTATTTTATTGATAATTTTCACAGTTATAAGGCAAATTTTAAATTAAATGTTATTTTTGTTACCGTTAATTTAATTTTTGTCAAAGATAAAATTTTGTAATTGTTTTTATAATTCATTAATGAAAAAAACGCTTTTTTATTTTATAATATTCCTTTTTTTATCTGTTCCCGACATTTCAGCACAGTTTACAAGATTCGGCTTTACCGGAGGAATAAACAAAACCGGATTATTCGGTATAGATAAACCGGATTCTTTTGACAAGCAAACAGGTTATTCCGGCGGGTTTTACCTTGATAACAGGATAGGCGAATTTTTATCCGTTCAAAGCGAAATTAACCTCTCCAAGTATCATTTTAATTTCTCAGAACCGGTTATTATGCTTGATAACAGCACATTATCCGTTGACGAAAAAGATTATTTTATTTCTGTTCCCGTATTTTTAAAATATAAGCGAGGTTATGAGTTTATTTTTTGGGATATAGGTCTGGGGGGGCAGGTTTCTGTTCTTGCCGAAACAAAGAGAGAATTGAGCTTAAAAATCGGTAATTACGAAACAGACCCGACATACTATTATAATTATGAGAATAATTGGTACGAATACGGGTTTATCGGAAATGCCGGTGTTCAGTTTAAAGCCGTAAATATTTTTATTCGTTATTACATAAGTATGCGAAATATTTATAAATCAACCCAAGGAAGAGATATGAGTTTTAATGTTCTTACATTTGGAGCAGCATATCAGTTCAATTACAAAGAAATGTATCCTTACGGCAGAAAAACAGGATGGAAAGGCTTAAAATACAAAATAACACACCTTTTTAAATAATCAAAACTAATATTGCAACCTTTTGTTTCTTTTTTTATCCTTTTTGTATTAACCTCTAAAAAATTCAAAAAATGAAAAAAATTACGGCTTCCTTACTTATACTTTTTTTCGGCATATCACTATTTGCCCAAAAAGCAACGGTTCTTTTATCCGAAGATTTCTCAACAGCCGTACCGCCTGCAGGATGGACAATTGACGGTATGGCGTCGCAATGGTCTTCTTCCGCTACGGCAAAAGCCGGAGGAACTGCTCCGGAAGCAAGGTTAGCTTACGTTTCCGGAACAGACACAACACATTTCATTTCTCCTGTTATTGATTTAACCGGTTATTCTGCAGTTGTATTTTCTTTTAAACATTTTCTTGATGACTTTTCCGGAAGCGGTTACACAATCGGTGTTGCAACCCGTTCAGGAGGAAGTTCTTTATGGAACGATGTCTGGAGCACCAACCCTGCCGGAGATATAGGACCCGAAACAAAAGACCTTGTAATTTCAAATGCAGATGTAGGAGCTTCCGATTTTGAAATAAGTATTTACCTTGCCGGAAATACATATAATTTTGACTATTGGTATATTGATGATATAATGCTGTTTGCTCCGGATAACAATGATGCCGCATTGGAATCAATAAACCTGTCCTCTTATTTGGCACCCGGCAATGTTGACATAAAATGCACATTTAAAAATTTCGGATTAACAAATATTACGTCTCTTGATTTAAATTATCAAACAGATAACGGCAGTGTTATTACAGAAAATGTAAGTGGATTAAATTTAACAACAACACAAACACTTGACCATACATTTGCAACTCCGTGGAATGCAACTTTCGGCGATTACAACTTAAAGGTGTGGTTATCAAATATTAACGGAACCGGAAATGATGATAATCAAAACAATGACACTTTAAACCTTATTATGCATATTGCCACTCAAGAAGTATCAAGAATGCCTCTTTACGAAGAATTTACAAGTTCTACCTGCTCTCCTTGTGCAAATTTTAATTCTAATTATTTTACAACTTCTTTTTTAGATAATAATGCCGGCAAATTTTCGATTATAAAATATCAAATGAACTGGCCCACTCCCGGAGACCCTTACTATACCGATGAAGGCGGAACAAGAAGGGCGTTTTACGATGTAAGCGGTGTTCCTACATTACTTCTTGATGCAACGGAAGGAACATATTTTAATACAAGCGAATTACAAACAGCATTAGACAACGCATCTTTAATTCCGGCATTTTTCAGCATTTCAGCAAATACTCAAATTTTCGGAAATATGATTTATATTGACGGTGAAATAATTCCGTATATTAATGCGTCAAACTTTACTGTACACACTATCGTTGTCGAAAAAACCACAACAGAAAACACGGGAAATAACGGTGAAACAGAGTTTCACTATGTAATGATGAAAATGTTACCGGATGCAAACGGAACAGTTTTTAATTTTACCGCCGGAACACCGGTAACTATTAGTGAAAGTTTTGATATGGGTTCTACAAATGTCGAAGAAATGGGAGATTTAGCTGTTGTTATTTTTATTCAGGATAACGAAACAAAAGATATTTTTCAGTCAGTGTGGGCAACACAAGACCTTGCTGCAATATTCACACCTGCCGACGGAGAGCAAAATGTTTTTATAGATTATCCCGTAATAATTAACTTTTCAGATTCAATAAGAAAAATTGACAACTCGGAAATAACGGATACCGACATTGCATCTTTCTGTCATTTAAGTGACACAAACGGAGATATTCCTTTTACGGCAACTATTGATACAACAAAAACCAAAATAACAATTAATCCCGATAACAATTTCAACCCGAATACCGTAATTACCGTTTCTATTGATGCAAACACAATTGAAAACAGCAATGGTGTTTCTTTTATCGGAGGAAGTATTAATTTTACTACCGGAACAGAAACAAATACAAAAGATATTAAACTAAATGATATCAAAGTTTTTCCGAACCCGGCTTCTGACTTCCTTAAAGTTTCGGGAGTTACCGGAGGGCAATTCACAATTACCGACATTTCGGGGAAACAACTTATGTACGGAAACATAGATTCAAAAAAGGACATAATAAATGTTAAAAATATTCCGTCGGGAGTTTATTTCATAACGATTATATCAAATAATACTTCAGTAACGAAAAAATTTATTAAAAAATAAAAGCTGTTTTTTCATAATATATTTTTTTAAAGACAGAGAGCATCTGTATAACTCAGGCACTCTCTGTCCCGGATAGTTATTTTTTAATAAATTTTTTCGTTACTGAAGTATTATTTGATATAAT
>CAMZKI010000217.1 GCA_947311125.1 uncultured Chlorobiota bacterium | reverse complement strand
TCGGAATGTATTTGCCCGAGAAATACGGCGGACAAGGACTTGATACACTTTCATATATCATTGCCGTAGAAGAACTTGCACGGGTTGACAGCTCGCAGGCGGCAACCCTGGCAGCTCATAATTCGCTCGGCATCGGACCCTTATATTATTACGGAACCGAAGAACAAAAAATGAAATATTTGCCGAAATTGTGCACCGGCGAACATCTTTGGGCTTTCGGACTTACCGAACCCGATGCAGGTTCAGATTCAAGAGGCACAAAAACAACCGCAAAGCTCGTTGACGGTAAATGGATTATTAACGGGTCAAAAATATTTATTACAAACGGTGCTTCAAAATTATCTGCAGGTGCTTCCGTTCAAACAGTATCGGATATTATTGACGGGAAAAAAATATTTACGACAATTATTGTAGAGGCAGGAACGCCCGGATTTAACCAAATTCCCATGCACGGCAAAATGATGTGGCGTGCTTCAGATACGGCAGAACTATATTTCGACAACTGCAAAGTGCCCGAAGAAAACATTCTCGGCAGCCGAGGACAAGGTTCTAAAATAATGTTAAGCACCCTGGATAACGGAAGATTATCAATAGCTGCAATGGGATTGGGTTTAGCACAAGGAGCATTAGAAATGGCAATACAATATTCAAAAGAAAGAAAACAATTCGGAAAATCAATTTCTAAATTTCAGGCAATTTCCTTCCGATTGGCAGATATGGCAACCAAAGTTGAATTGGCAAGAACACTGTTGTATAAAGCATGTTGGCTCAAAGATGCCGGAAAACCCTTTGCAAAAGAAGCCGCCATGTCAAAACTTTATTGTTCCGAAATTGCAAAAGAAGTTGCCGATGATGCTGTTCAAATTCACGGCGGATACGGTTTAATGAAAGATTATCCGATAGAACGATTTTACAGAGATCAGCGGCTGTTACAAATAGGAGAGGGAACATCCGAAATTCAAAAATTAGTAATTGCAAGAAAAGTTTTAGATTAATATTTTACGATGTAAAATTATAATAACAAGTAATTTAACTCTCTGATAACATTTTTTAACAAAATAATTATAATAAAAGACTTGTTTTTATAAAATAAATTTTTTATTTTTATACTAATTGATATTTTTGCCGTTCCAAAATTTCTAAATATAAATATTTTAAAAGGAGTAATTATATGATTAAAATACCCGTTAAAGAAGGCGAAAGCATTGAAAGAGCTTTAAAAAGATTAAAAAGAAAAACTGACAGTACAGGGATTATAAAAGAAGTCAGAAGACGAAAAGAGTTTTTAAAACCCTCGGTTTTAAGACGTCAGCAACTTATAAAAGCCCGATATGTTGAGCAATTAAGGAGAGAAGCAAACGAGTAAAAAACTTAAAAAAACTTTCTTGTCTGCTTTTTGTATTCAAGAAAGTTTTCTTCCTCTTTGTAAATGTTAAATTTACATTAAAAAACACCTTACTGAATGCATAAGAAGCAATTCTTAAAATATATTGAATATCAAAAAAAATATTCTCCCCATACCGTAAATTCTTATGCAACAGATTTAAATGACTTTTACTCATTTTGTATTAATAACAAATTAACGGAAACAGAAACCGAAATAATTTCCGATTATAAGACTATCCGAAAATGGATAGCATTTTTGTCTTCTCAAAATTTATCTTCCAAGACCGTAAATCGTAAACTGTCAACCCTAAGGTCTTTTTATAATTTCTTATTGAGAGAAAAACTTATAAGATCCAACCCGGTACTTAAAATTACCCGACTGAAAACCGAAAAAAAACTTCCGGGATTTATTTCGGAGGAAAAAATGGATATTTTGCAAACCGGTATTGATTTTTCCGACAACTTTGAAGGTGTAAGAAACCGTCTTATAATAGAAATGCTGTACGGAACGGGTGTCAGGCGTGCCGAACTCATAAATCTTTTACTTAAAGATGTTGATACAAGAAAAAAAAATATAAAAGTAACCGGCAAAAGAAATAAACAGCGAATAATTCCGTTTCCTGATAACCTGTCAGATGTTATAAATAAATATATTGTTTTAAGAAATAAGGTTCTAAATAATAGTAATAACGAGTTTTTTTTCATTACAAAAAAAGGAAATAAAATATATCCGAACTTAGTTTACAGAACGGTAAATAAATATATAGGTCTGATAAGTACGCAAAAGAAAAGAAGTCCTCATACATTAAGGCATACATACGCAACACATTTACTAAACAACGGTGCAGACATAAATGCGGTAAAAGAACTTCTCGGGCATGCAAACTTGTCTGCAACACAAATTTATACACATAATACTTTTGAAAAGTTAAATAAAATTTATAAACAAGCTCATCCGAGAGCAAAAAAATAAAATACTATGGATATAAATATTAAAACAACAAATTTCGATGCTGACAAAAAATTGGTAGAGTTTGTAAAAAATAAAGTCAGCAAGCTTGATAAATATTTTGACGGAATTATACGCTCGGAAGTAACCCTTAATTTCAACAAATCAAAAAAGAAATTTACAGATAATAAAGAAGCCAAAATAATTTTAGAGGTTCCGGGTAATGAACTTTTTGCAGAAAAGGACGCTCTTACATTCGAGGAAGCTGTTGATTCTGTTGTAGATGCATTAGAAAAACAAGTAAAAAAACATAAAGAAAAACTTCGACCTTAAAAAAAAATAAAAAACATTTTGTTTAATAAATTTTTATTCCTTAAATTTGCAACCCGATTTTCGAGAGCAGTTTTTTAAACACAAAGAAAATCGAATAGTTCTAAAAGGAAATAATTTATCTCTAAAAAGAGAAAAGATTGCCGATATAGCTCAGTTGGCCAGAGCAGCTGATTTGTAATCAGCCGGTCGGCGGTTCGAATCCGTCTATCGGCTCTTTTTTTGATTTTAGGGGGGATTCCGGAGCGGTCAAACGGGGCAGACTGTAAATCTGTTGGCACAGCCTTCGGAGGTTCGAATCCTCCTCCCCCCACATAATCAAAAAAAGATAAATAAAAAAAGCGGGAGTAGCTCAGTTGGTAGAGCGGCAGCCTTCCAAGCTGCAGGTCGCGGGTTCGAGCCTCGTCTTCCGCTCTTTTTTTTAGTTGCCGATGTAGCTCAGGGGTAGAGCGTTTCCTTGGTAAGGAAGAGGTCATGAGTTCAATTCTCATCATCGGCTCTCTTTCTGTTTATTTTTACTGATAACAACAAAAATAATTAAAAACGTAAAACGAAAATATTTTTCAATCACTTTTATAATAATAAATAATCATGGCTAAAGAAAAATTTGATAGGTCCAAACCACACGTAAATATCGGGACCATCGGTCACGTTGACCACGGAAAAACCACTTTAACTGCTGCTATTACTTTAGTTTTAAGCAAAAAAGGATTGTCAGAAGTTAAAGATTTTGACTCAATTGATAATGCCCCCGAAGAAAAAGAAAGAGGTATTACAATCAATACTGCTCACGTTGAGTATGAAACAGAAAAAAGACACTATGCTCATGTTGACTGTCCCGGTCACGCCGACTATGTTAAAAACATGGTAACAGGAGCCGCCCAAATGGACGGTGCAATTATCGTTGTTGCAGGAACCGATGGTCCTATGCCTCAAACAAGAGAACACATTTTATTGGCACGCCAAGTAAATGTTCCCAGAATTGTTGTGTTTATTAACAAAGTTGATATGGTTGATGACCCTGAGTTACTCGAACTCGTTGAAATGGAGATGAGAGAATTACTCGACTTCTATGAATATGACGGGGAAAATACTCCGGTTATTCTCGGCTCGGCACTTGGTGCACTTAACGGTGAACCTAAATGGGAAGAGAAAGTAATGGAACTTATGGATGCTGTTGACGAGTGGATTCCGTTGCCTCCGAGAGATATTGACAAACCTTTCTTAATGCCGGTTGAAGACGTATTTTCAATTACAGGGAGAGGAACTGTTGCAACAGGAAGAATCGAAACAGGTGTTATTCATACCGGAGATGAAGTTCAAATTATCGGACTCGGTGCTGAAAAAATGAAATCTGTAGTTACAGGAGTAGAAATGTTCCGAAAAATCCTTGACGACGGTCAAGCCGGTGATAATGTAGGCTTACTTTTAAGAGGTGTTAAAAAAGAAGAAATTAAGAGAGGTATGGTTATTGCAGCTCCTAATTCTATAACTCCTCATACTAAATTCAAAGCAGAAGTTTATGTTTTGAAAAAAGAAGAAGGCGGTCGTCATACTCCTTTCCATAACAATTACAGACCTCAGTTCTATTTAAGAACTCTTGACGTAACAGGAGAGATAAAATTACCGGAAGGAACCGAAATGGTTATGCCCGGTGATAACGTAACAATTGAAGTTACATTGATTTATCCTGTCGCTCTTGATAAAGGTTTAAGTTTTGCTATTCGTGAAGGAGGAAGAACTGTAGGAGCAGGACAAGTTATTGAAATTATTGAATAATTATAACTTATAAATTCTGAATTAATTCGGTAGTTTTTTGCTGCCGAATTAATTTGTATATCAAACGGGAGTAGCTCAGTTGGTAGAGCATCGGTCTCCAAAACCGAGTGCCGGGAGTTCGAGTCTCTCCTCCCGTGCAAAATTTCAATTATGAAGATTAAAGGCTATTTAAAAGAAGCATACACAGAACTGGTTAAAAAAGTAACCTGGCCGTCATGGTCTGAGTTGCAAAACAGTGCTATAGTTGTTATGATTGCATCGTTTATTATAGCTCTGGTGGTATATCTTATGGATATTTCATTCAGTTTTATAATGGAACAAATTTATAAGTTGGTTTGATGATATGAGCGAAGTTACAGACAATATGCCGAAATGGTATGTCCTGAGAGCTATAGGCGGTAAGGAAAAAAAGGTTAAGAGTTATATCGAAAGCGAAATTACGCGTCTTAATCTTCAAGACTATATTTTACAGGTTATAATTCCTACCGAGAAAGTATACCAGGTAAGAAACGGTAAGAAAATAAGCAGAGAAAGAAATTATTATCCGGGATATGTCTTTGTTGAAGCAATTTTAGTCGGAGAAATCCCTCATATATTGAAAAACGTGCCTAACGTTATAAGTTTTCTGAGCGAAACAAGAGGCGGAGATCCTGTGCCCTTACGTCAGTCAGAGGTTAACAGAATGCTCGGAAAAGTTGATGAATTATTAGAATCAGAAGAACTTAATGAAATACCCTACTTTGTAGGTGAAAATATTAAAGTAACCGACGGGCCCTTTAACGGCTTTACCGGTGTGATAGAAGAGGTTAACGAAGAAAAGAAAAAACTGAAAGTTATGGTTAAAATTTTCGGACGAAAAACACCTCTTGAACTAAGTTTTATGCAAGTAGAAAAAGAATAGCTGTTACGTTATAAATGCTTCCACTTTTAAACACTTTCAAAAAGAAAGAAAAT
>CAMZKI010000216.1 GCA_947311125.1 uncultured Chlorobiota bacterium | reverse complement strand
CTACAGCAAAAACGTCTTTAAATGTCAGTTATTCTTACACAACGAGTATAACATGTGGGATACACACATACAGCGGAACAGGGACTATATATGTAAACAATACAGCACCGGGTGAACATACTGCTACTTTTTCTGATGATAATTGTATGTTTTATTTTAACTATACATACCGACCAAGAAATCCGTCAGATATATCATTTCGTCTAAAAAACTCTGCTATACAAGAAACAATTTTTAATGAAAATGATACAATAGTTATTATTGGAGGAAGTTCAAATGCTGACACTTATTTATGGGAAGTTACCGATTTTAACAACTTCATTTGTGATGGTTCTTCGGAGCCGCCACCTCTTGATAAAGCTTTTGAAACCTGCCAAAAAGATGCATTTGTTCTTGAAGGTCTGAATATCACTTCAGAACAAAAGATAACTTTTACGGTTGATGCTCATACAAATAATTTATACAGTTGTGGTACAAATGCTAATTCAATATGGGTTTACCCTCGCAGACCGAGAATCACTAATACATCATATACAAAACCATCTTGTAAAGGCGAAGGAAACGGTGAACTTATAATAAATGATATTGAAGGAGCAATAGGAGGTGGGGCTGTCAGTAAATATAAAATTGCTGTTTCAAAGGGAGCGTGTCCTGAAGGTATTATACAAATTGAGCCTGAAAATTGGAATGATTTTATTCCTATTACTTTTAAAGAAACCAGAAATAACTATCATTTTATAGAACAGGAAACAAGCTTCCCTCTAACAATAGACACTTCTTATTTTTGGCACGGCCCTAATCAATCTGGCGGTACAAATTTATTAACAGCAGGCACTTATTGTATTTTATTAGAAAATTTTTATATAAACGAAGAAGCAAACACAGGCTTAAGTAACGGATTTACCTTTACAGAAATTACCATCCCCGAAAAAACAATACTCGGTGATACTATAAATGATTTCAAAGTAAATTGCAACGGAGATTTAGGTTCAATTACAATTTCACTCACAGGAGGTAATCCGTATTATGAAATAGACTTATCCATTAATGCAGATTCTGTTACAAAATCAACTATCTTAAATACTGCCCCTTACACCTATACTTTTTCTGATTTACCCGTTGATACATATTATATTCAAGTAACTGACACAAACAACTGTCATATAAACGGAACAGAATTAAATATTATTTCAAATATTCAGATTACCCAACCTGACTCTTTACAACTGCAAATTTCTCAAATTGACAGCGTATTATGTAAAGGAGCAAATACCGGCAAATTCACACTTTCGGCAATCGGCGGAAATCCTAAAAATACAATTCAAGGAGATTTCTACAACTACGATGTATTTAAAAATGAAACAGAATTGATAATAAAAGAGGATTCTCTGTATGTTAATGAATTCTTGACTATTGATACACTCAAAGCAGGAACATACAAACTTCAACTAACGGATACAAAAGGCTGTAAAGTAAAATACGAAAACTTTACAGTTGGTGACAGTAGTGTTATCATTACCGAACCGACCGACACACTAAAAATAAGTTCAACGGCAATATACGATCATTACGGCAACGGCTTTGCCATAGATTGCCATGGAAATGAAACAGGAGAGGTGACATTATTTGCAGCAGGCGGAAACGGTGGCTATTATTACAGCCATGAAAATTCAACAACTTTTAATGTACTTGATGACAATATCTTTAATGATTTACCGGCAGGTACCCATAAATTTTATATTACTGATACAAGTTATGATTTAACTGAGATTTTTTGCTTAGATTCTGTAACAGTAACATTAACTGAACCGGATACGCTCATTATAAATAATGTTACTCTAAATGATTATAATACATTCAATATCAGATGTACAGGATTACAAGATTCTGTTTTAGTTAATGCAATAGGAGGTGTATCCGGTTATCAGTATGATTTCAATGATACAACAGATATGCAAACTTCAAATGTGCTGACTACAAATTACGGAACAAAATACATTTTTATAAAAGATGCAAATAATTGTATTGACAGCACAACAATAGAACTTATTCAACCCACATCACTACCCGCAATAACATCTTCAGAAACAGAGTTATATAACGGTTTCGGAGTTAATTGCAACGGAGATTCAGACGGAATAATAACAATAAATCCGGATGCAACAAGCGGAACAACGATTGACAGTGTTTTTGAATACTCAATTGACGGAGGAACAAATTTTCAAACCGATTCCGTATTTCCGAACCAAAGTGCAAATCCCTATAATTTAATAATTAAAGATGCCAATGAATGTTTATCAAATCTTTCAACAATAACCGTAACCGAACCTCAGTTATTATCTGTTATTGCTGTCGACACAATAAAGTACGGAACTTTTGAGATTAAATGTAAAGGTGATTCAAACGGTGGATTTACCTTAAACGGAAGCGGCGGAACAGAATCTTTGCCCACACCGTACACCTATTTTCTTGACGGAATTGAAACGAATAATATCGTTACCGATAAACCTGCAGGGACATACAGTTATTATGTTAAAGATTTAAACGATTGTATTTCGGAAACAGGGTCTGTTAATTTGATTGAACCCGAAGCAATTACTTTCACTTACGATACAACAAATACTTATGTGGGAAATCATGCAATTCGATGCTTCAGCATGACAGATTCCGTTAAAATAACACCTTTCGGAGGATACGGTGCAAGTCTCGGCGGACATTATAATGTCGAATTAAATTCAATTTCCGGTCTGATTAATCCCGGAGAAACTTCAAAATATTTTGATATAGTTGCAAATACAGATTACAGCTTAAATATTACGGACGGAAACGGATGCATTTTAAATTCTCTTAATGTTTTTTCAGTTACACAACCCAATGAGATGCTTGTTCAAGACTTCAGTACTGATTCGACACTTTGCAGCAATTCAACAGACGGTAATTTGAATATCAGATGGTCAGGAGGTTCAAATAATTATAATTATTATTTAAAAAATAACACAACTTCTGAATTTATTGACACCTTATATAATAACAACACAAGTAATATTTCAATTTTTGAAGGATTAGGAGAAGCTACATATTCAGTAATTGCAGAAGATGAAAATAACTGCATAGAAACAAGTACAACAATTTTAGTAGATGCTCCCGACCCGCTTCTCGGAACAAAAGAAACAACAAACCCCGATTGTTACGGTGATTCTTTTGGAATATTAACAATAAGCAATGCAACAGGCGGAACAACAAACAATCCGAATTTCTACGATTTCTATATCAAAACATCTTATGGAGATTCAATATTTATTCCTGATACCGAGCAAGCAACTTTTGAAGATGTCGGCTTAGGTACACATAACTATTTTATCATGGATGATAATGACTGTATTTCTGATGCGGCAACTTTCGATATTACTGAACCGGATGAAATGATTGTCAGCACAACAAGCCAAAACGTATCGGCACAAGGCGGTTCAAACGGTTCGGCAATTGCAAATCCCTTAGGCGGAACAGGAACATATCCTCATTATAAATGGCGAAATTCAAATGATGAAATTATTGCGGAAGATGTCAGTTTTATTGAAAACATGCCTGCCGACGATTACAGTGTAGAAGTTTGGGATGACAATGGATGTCCTGATGGTTTTTCAACAACGGGTTTAATAGACTCTATTACTATCTACGAACCCGGACAAGCATTAGAACTTTATGTTGAGCAATTGCACAATGTTTCAACACCCGGCGGAGCAGACGGTTCTGTTACATTAGCTGCAAACGGCGGATGGGGACAATACAATTATAAAAACGGCGAGAACGGCATTTATTCTGCTGTTCCGGAATTTAATGGTTTAGAAGCCGGAGATTATCGTTTTTATGTAATAGATGAATACGATACAGAGGTATATCTCAATACAGTTATCACCGAAGCCGAAGAATTACAGATTCAAGCAACATCTGAATATATCAGTTGTTTCGGTGGTAATGACGGAACAATTACAATAAATGCAACAGGCGGAACAGAACCTTATACTTTTTCGACAGATGGTGTCAATTATCTTGAGACAAATACATTTGATGGGTTCTCAATCGGTACATACACTGCATATGTTAAGGATTATTACAATATTATTAGTTCTGAAAACATTTCGGTTTTAGAACCTGAAGAATTAACAGTTAATATAACAGATGTTCAAAACACAACATGCGGTCAGTCAGACGGTTCGGCAACAGCAGATGTTAACGGCGGAACGACACCTTACATTTATGATTGGTATTTAAACGAAGAACATATCGGGCAATACGATGCAACAGCCGAAAACCTTGAAGCCGGTTTATATACCGTAATCATAACAGATGCAAATTCATGTACGGCATCTGCACAAGAAACTGTTTACAATTCAAACGGTCCGGAAATCGAAAGTATCATTACTACCGATGCCTCTTGTTATAATACAGCTGAAGGTTCGGCAACAATTTTAAATATTACGGCATCAGGCTCATATACAATTGAATGGAATACTGGACAAATAGATGTGATGAGTATCAATAATCTTGAACCGGGAAATTATTCAGTTGAAGTAAACGATGAAAACGATTGCTCCGTAACAGAAGCATTTATCATTGAATCTCCTGCTGAATTAAGTTTCTCCTTCAACACAAACAGCCCCACTTGTTTTGACGCTTGCAACGGAAGCATCACCGCAAATCTTTCGGGCGGAACTACACCTTATATATTAGAGTGGCAAAACATAAACGGTAACCCGACAACAAATTATGTAGGCAGTTTATGTGCCGATGCATATATTCTGAATGTTACCGATGCACATAATTGCAGCTATTCCGGAACAGCAAATTTAGATAATCCCGAACAAATTTTAATTTTGGACGAAAACCAAGCAACACTTTGTCAAGGACAAAGCATCACATTAGATGCCGGCAATTCGGGAAGCACTTATGTTTGGACTTTCGATAACAATTTTTTGAGTAATGAACAAACCGTTACAATAAACGAAGCAGGAAATTACAACATCACAGTTTATTCGCCGATAGGATGTGTTGCACAAGATGAGTTTACATTAAACTTCAGCGACAACTTCTTACAAGCAAATTTTCTTATGCAAAGCGAAGCAGAAATTGCTGATACAGTTGTTCTTGTAGAAATATCTTGGGAAGCACCCGATTCAGTTTCATGGGATATACCGAGCGAATTATGGATACTCACACAAAGTGAAGAAAACATACAACTTGTTCCTACACAAAACGGCATTCACACAGTAGGGTTAACGGCATATCTCGGCACATGTTCCGATTATATCGAAAAGCAAATTACAATAACAGGCAGCCCGAATAAAGGCATACAAACAAAACCGGAATATACAAGCGATGAAGTCATGCAATTCAAATCCGTAAATCTATATCCCAATCCGAACAACGGTAATTTTACTTTGGATATAAGTTTATACGAAAAAGACGATGTGCAAATTGAAGTTTACGACATTCTCGGACAAATGCAACAAGCACATCGTCTTTTTCGTATAAACTTATATCCAAAGTAAAATTACCGTTGTTCGGATTGGGATATAGATTTACGGATTTGAATTGCATGACTTCATCGCTTG
>CAMZKI010000215.1 GCA_947311125.1 uncultured Chlorobiota bacterium | reverse complement strand
TTGTGCCAAAGAACGACAAAAATACCTTTATATTTTTAACAGTATCTTTCAGGGTAATTATTTTATCAAAAAAATCATTTTTATCGGGATATTTTTTAATTAATGCCTGCTCCATTACAATTAAAAGAGCAACCCTTAATTGTAATGGAGCAGGCATTAATTAAAAAATATCCCGATAAAAATGATTTTTTTGATAAAATAATTACCCTGAAAGATACTGTTAAAAAATATAAAGGTATTTTTGTCGTTCTTTGGCACAATAACAATTTTAATATCCCGGAGTGGGAAAAATATAAAAAAATATACGAAAAAATAATCTCAGAAATTAGTTGAAATGAAAGGAATTATACTTGCCGGCGGCTCGGGTTCAAGACTTTATCCGATTACAAAATCCGTATCAAAACAACTTTTACCGATTTACGATAAACCGATGATTTACTACCCGCTGTCGGTTTTAATGCTTGCCGGAATTAAAGATATCCTGATTATTTCCACGCCTGAAGATATCGGAAACTTTGAACGACTTTTCGGAAACGGAAATCACCTCGGGCTCAATTTTTCATACAAAGTGCAGCCCAGCCCCGACGGTTTGGCACAGGCATTTATTCTCGGTGAGGAATTTATAGGAAACAACAGTGTCGCATTAGTTTTGGGAGATAATATTTTTTACGGACACGGATTGCCGAATCTGTTAAAATCGGCAAGAGAAAATGTTGAAAATAAGAATGTTGCAACTGTTTTCGGATATTACGTAAAAGACCCGAAAAGGTACGGCGTTGCCGAATTTGACGAAAACGGTAATGTGATTTCCGTAGAAGAAAAACCCGAAAATCCGAAATCGAATTATGCCGTTACGGGTTTGTATTTTTACACCAACGAAGTTGTTGAAATTGCAAAAAACGTAAAACCTTCGGCACGAGGCGAGCTTGAAATTACTTCCGTAAATAAAGAATATTTGAACAGAAAAAGACTGAAAGTTGAACTTATGGGACGCGGTTTTGCCTGGCTCGATACCGGAACCCATGAATCGCTTATTGATGCCGGCAGATTTATCGAAACCATCGAAACACGGCAAGGACTTAAAATATCCTGTATTGAAGAAATTGCCTACAAAAAAGGGTTTATAAATTCCGAACAATTAAAAGAACTTGCCGAACCTTTAAGTAAAAATCAATACGGACAATATCTTTTGAATTTGATTAAATAAGATACAGAAAATAATATGAAATTTATAAAAACCGAAATACCGGGTTTGGTAATTATTGAACCGCTTGTTCTCGGAGATGAAAGAGGTTATTTTTTTGAATCTTTCCGGAAAGATGAATTTGAAAAGCATATAGGAAAAGTTGATTTTGTTCAGGAAAATGAATCAAAATCGGGCAGGGGAGTGTTGCGGGGGCTGCATTTTCAAAAACCGCCGTTTACGCAGGCAAAATTGGTAAGAGCGGTTTCGGGCGAAGTTCTTGATGTTGCCGTTGATATAAGAAAAGATTCGCCGACATTCGGGAAATATGTTTCGGTCAAGTTATCAGGAGAAAACAAACGGCAATTTTTCATTCCTCGCGGATTTGCCCACGGTTTTGTTGTATTAAGCGATGAGGCAATATTTTCCTATAAAGTCGATAATTATTATGCTCCGGATTTTGATGACGGAATTATTTATAACGATACGGATTTTAAAATTGACTGGATATTGCCTGATAAGGAGTTGAAACTATCCGAAAAGGATAAAAAAATGCTTCCTGTTAAAGATAAAATATTATTTAAAAATACTGACTTTTTAAGACAAGGGCGGTATTAAGCAAAATTTTATCTTATATGATTAAAAAAATCAGAGGGTATATAAAAAAATCAGAATTTGTTAAAAATTCGATAACTCTGTTTACCGGAACTACGGTAGCTCAAATTATTCCGGTATTAATTTCTCCGCTTTTAACTCGATTATATACGCCGGGCGATTTTGGAGTATTGGCTTTATATATGAGTTTTGCAAGTGTTTTGGCTGTTTTTGCCACAGGGCGGTATGAAATGGCAATTATGCTGCCGAGAAAGGATAGTGATGCAATAAATTTATTCTTGTTAAGTCTTGTTGTTTCAATTTTTGTAAGTCTTGTTGTTTTACTTACGGTTATTCTTCTTCATAATCAGATTACTTTATGGTCAGGAAATAAACGAATTTCTTATTTGTTGTATCTGCTGCCTTTATCTGTATTGTCTCTCGGACTTTATAAATCTTTAAACTATTGGTTTAATCGAAAAAATAAATTTAAAAATATTGCCGGTTCAAAAGTTATTGCCGCTTCGTCAAATTCTGCAGTAAGTTTAATGTCGGGAGTTATTAATAAAAGCGGTTTCGGTTTGGTTTTCGGGTGGGTATTAGGACAATTAAGCTCAATGATGTTCTTGCTGCGAAAAATGTTTGTTACGGAACGAGTAAGTTTTAAGAAAATTAAAAAAGTAAAAATACTTGCACTCGCAAAACGCTATAAAAAATTTCCGTTATTCGATATTTGGTCTGAATTTTTAAATGTTTTGTCCGTTCAATTGCCTATTGTAATTATTTCTCAATTTTTCGGAGAGAATATTACCGGGCATTATTCATTTGCATATAAAATATTATTGCTGCCTTTTTCTTTGTTGGCATTCTCAATGGGACAGGCATTTTTTAAAAAAGCAAATGAAATTAAAAACGAAGGAAAAGATGTTGCTGTTTTTACTTTCGGCGTTTTTAAAAAACTTGTTCTTATTTCATTTTTTCCGCTTGCAATTATCGGTATGTTTGGTGATATTATTTTTCCTTTTGTTTTCGGAAAAGAATGGATTATTGCAGGTAATTATTCGCGGATTTTCAGTTTGTGGATTTTTATGATTTTTATTTCTTCACCGCTGACAAATTTGTTTGCTGTTTATGAGAAGCAGAGAACTAATTTGATTTTTAATTTTTTAATTTTTGTAAGCCGAATATTTATTCTGATTTTTATTTCATATAAAACAGGAAATGATTATACGGCAATTTTTTGGTATGTTATTTCCGGTTTTATTTTCAGGTTTTTATATTTGTTGATTATAATGAAAATAGCAAAAGTTAAAATTGTAACTGTATTTGCAGAAATATTAAAATATGTAATACCGACAATAAGCATTTTAATTATTATTCGTGTTTTGTTAATAAAATAACTTTTGCAAATAAATTACAACATAAAAACTTAATGACAAGTTCTTCGGAAAAAATATCATTAAAACAGTTTAAAATTACAGTTAAAAAAGACTTTATTTTAACAACTCTGTTAATTATTTCTATTAGTTTTGTTTTAGAATTTTATTATAAATCGTATATTGTTCATTATTATCAAAACTTAGGTTTAGAATTAAAATTGAATCTTTTTAAATATGCAGAAAGCAAACTGTGGTTTCTGTTATTAATATTAATTTCATATTTTTTATATAAAAGAAGTGAGTTTCTTTTTGCTTTATATCTTTTTTTGTTAGTTCTGGTTTTTATTCCCGGACATATAATGTTTTCATATTCAGATGGCTCTCGTTTGGTGTTTTATTCCGTAATAACTTTTTTTATTATTTTTTCATGTGTTTCCCTTATTAAGTTTAAGTTAAGAACTTTACAGTTAGGAGAAACGGAAAAATATTACATTTTGATATTTCTTTCTCTTATTCTTCTTTTACCGGTAATAATAGATTTCAAATTTAATATTAATACAAATGTTTTTGCACTAAATGATATTTATGAAGTGCGAGATATTTATAAAAGTAGTTCTTCCGTTTTTTCTTCATATTCTTTTAATTGGTTGGCTAAAGTTGTTATTCCTGTTATTTTAGTTTTTAGTTTAATAAGGAAAAATTATATTTTTATTCTTTTTTCCGTTGCAGTTTTAATTTATCTTTTCCTTGTTTCAGGGCATAAAAGTGTTTATTTTACTCCGTTTGTAA
>CAMZKI010000214.1 GCA_947311125.1 uncultured Chlorobiota bacterium | reverse complement strand
GTATTTGCTAATAAATTTCACCTTGACAACTCAGGCGCCGGGATAGCTCAGTCGGTAGAGCAACGGACTGAAAATCCGTGTGTCCCTGGTTCAATTCCAGGTGGTACCACTTTTAAAAGATGTAAATAACGAAAAAGCCCTTTTATCAGGGCTTTTTCGTTATTTACATACCATATATTTTCAAAATCGCTTATTTCTTAATGCTTCGCATTAATTTTGTTGCAAAAACAAACTCGTTAAGTTCTTTATTTTCACTTATAAGAATATCCTTGTTATTGCCTGTCCACCATGCTTGTCCGTTATAAATAAATGCAATGTTATCGCCTATTTCGGCAACCGAATTCATATCATGGGTATTGATAACGGTAACAGTGTTAAAATCAATCGTAATTTCTTTTATTAAATTATCAATTACTATTGCCGTTTTAGGGTCAAGCCCGGAGTTAGGCTCGTCAAAGAACAGATATTTAGGATTAAGGACTATGGCTCTGGCAATAGCAACTCTTTTTTGCATACCTCCGCTTATCTCCGAAGGGTAAAAATCATTAACATTCTGAAGGCTAACTCTGTCAAGACAAAAATCAACCCGTTTATTCATTTCTTTTTTGCTCATACCGGAAAACATCCTTAACGGAAAAATTACGTTTTCGTAAACAGTGTATGAATCAAACAAAGCTCCTCCCTGAAAAACCATTCCGATTTCTTGTCTTATTTTTTGCTTTTCTTTTCTGTCCATTGAAGAATATACTTGTCCGCCGAAAATAATCTCGCCTTCATCAATTTCGTGAATTCCTACAATTGACTTCAGTAAAACTGTTTTTCCCGAACCGCTCTGCCCTATTATAAGGTTTGTTTTTCCTCTTTCAAAAGTTAAAGAGATATTTTTTAAAATTTGTTCTTCCCCGAAAGATTTAGATATGTTTCTGACTTCAATCAAGATAATAAAATTTGAGTTATTATAACATTGAAGAATAATATCAAAATACTCGAATAAACTACGGCTTTGGTATTTGCTTTTCCTACTTCTAAAGCTCCGCCTCTTATAAAATATGCCTGATAAGCCGGAACCGTGGCAATAATAAAAGCAAAAATTGCCATTTTTATAAGCGAGTAAGTTATATAAAACGGAATAAAATAATAATGAATACCGTAAACAAAGTCATCAAGAGGAATAGCATTTGTGAAATAAACTGCAAGATAGCCTCCGAATATTCCGACAAACATACTGAAAAGCGTAAGCAACGGAAATGTAAAAACAGATGCTATAATTTTGGGCAAAACCAAATAACTTTCCGAATTAACTCCCATCATATCAAGAGCTTCTATTTGTTCGCGTATCTTCATCGTGCCTATTTCGGATGCAATGTTGGCACCTACTTTCCCGGCAAGGATAAGAGCAACAATAGTGGATGAAAATTCCAAAAACATAGAATCTCGGGTTCCCAGCCCGACAAGATACAGCGGAACAAATGAAACTTCAATATTATAAGCGGTCTGAAGGGTTATAACAGCTCCCATAAATACCGAAATAATAAAAACTATAATTACAGAGTTTATACCGAGTTTTTCTATCTCAAAAAAGATATTCTGAATAAAAATATTGCGTTTTTGAGGTTGCTTAAAAACTTTTTTCAGAAACACTAAATATTTTCCTATATGGTAAAAAATTTCCATAAATATTTTTTCGGATTATTACAAAGAAAAGAAATTATTTCAAAAAAAGCAATTTGTAAACTTTGTATTGCAAAATTATAATAATTGATTCTTTAATTCATCATTATAACACGGTTTTATGTATCTTTACGTCAAAATTATTCGGGTATGAATAAAGAAATGTGTAACAGGCTTTATGATTTTTTTAATGATGACAAGGAAGATGCCGTAAAACCTATTGATTTTGTTAAAACAGGTTACGGTTTTTTATTTCTCGGAGTGCTTATTTTTTATCTTTCGTATATCGGGTATCTCGACGGGTGGTATTTGCTTTCCGCAGCTGTTTTTATCATAGGGTTTCTTCTGATACGTAAGAAAATAACGTCTTTGTTTTATTTTGAGAATACGGAGCCTCTTGATGAAGATAAATTTTCGGAATTATTTTTTGACTGTCTGAACAATGAAGTTTTACCAAAAGCAAAACAACTTTTAAATATCCGTAAAGAAATCAGGAGTGAGGATTGTTATATTTTTTGTGTTCCTGTTTTTGAATCTTTACCGGGAGTTGAAAAGGGCATAATTAAGAGAAAACTAGTAAGAGATGATACTTACATCTATTCCGTGTGGAAAATAAATATCATATTTATCGAAGAAAGTTTTATCGGTTATTTTTCCTGCATTTATAATACGTTTGAGAATAAATATTTTAACAATGTAACTAACGAATTTTACTATTCTGATATTACAAGCGTAAAAATTGAATATGCAAATAAAGATTTAAAATATATTGACACAGAGGATGTTACAACAGAGCAAATAAGCCGGCTTACCGTAAGTAATATATCAGGTGATAAGATAGAATTTGTAAACGAAAGACCGGCATTAAACGTTTTTTCGACTTTTTCCGGCAACAATGAACAGCTTGTAAGAGTTTTGAGAAAAAAAATCAGAGAGAAACGATTTCCCGGAGAGAATTTCTCTGATAAAGATATAGATTTTGAGGTTGAAGATACACGGAAAAAGCACGAAAATTAGCACAGGCAAAACAAAACAAGCTGCCTGTTTCCCGAAAAATCAAACCGTTCTGTTAATATATTCCGAGTAGTCTTTAATTACGGGCTTGTAATCGTCCTGCAATAAAGGAGACGAAATGATATAATCTGCCGTAGAACGATTGTTCGCTGTCGGGATATTATAAAGAACGGCAATTCTTAAAAGTGCTTTTACGTCAACATCGTGAGGCTGAGGCTGCATAGGGTCCCATAAGAAAATAAACATATCTATTTTACCTTCGGTAATTAAAGCACCCATTTGCTGGTCGCCGCCAAGGGGTCCTGATTTTAATCGTATTACCTCCGGAGCTTTACAATTATGCTCTTTACACTTCTCGGTTAATGCTTCGGTTACGAGCTTGCCGGTTGTTCCGGTACAGTAAATTTTATGTTTTGCAAGTTCTTTCCAGTTAAAAGTTACCCATTCAATAAGATCTGCTTTTCGATTATCGTGTGCTACAAGAGCGATAGTTTTTTTCATAGTATTTTTTGTTTATCTGAATACAAAAGTAAATTTACCGGCACAATAAACAAAAAAAGAGATGTTGATTTACAAAAAAATACCCCCTTTCAATATTAAAATTTTATTTTTGATTCTATCGGTTTGTATTTCCAATTTTTAGGTTTATCTTTTAATAATACATCAACAGAATCAAAATAATCTGAGTATTGCGGATATTCTGACCGAATTTGTTGTCGTTCTTTATCGGTTTTAGCTTCTAAGTATAGGCTTCGGGAAACTAAAATATCTTTTTTATCAGGTGGGTCATAAGATAATGCACGAGCCAAATCTGACGGAAATTTATTTTGTTTCATTATCAAAAGCTTTATTTATTAATTACTTAAAAACCGAACATTAAATCAAACATAGGATAAAATCCTCCGTCTTTTCCGAAAGGAAATGTTCCGTAGCTATATATTCCGCCTGCTTTTAGGGCAAATTTATCTGATTTCCGCCAAGTTATTTTAAGTTGATTTTCGGATATCGTTCCGGCATCGCTTTGTGTTAAGAAAAATATATTAAATTTATATTCATAAACAAAATTTTTATACAAATCTCCGGTAATATCAACACCTGCATGAGGTGTAAAAGTGTTATTAAGAGAATATGTCCTGGGGTAAACAATATGCCATTCGATATAAGTAAAATCAGCATCTCCTGCACTAATACAAATATCAATACCTGCACTTACCGTAATTTTTTGCCCGAATTTATCAAAGGTTAAAAGGGCATCATTATTCAGTTTAAATAATTGCGGTATTGTGCTTGTTGCAGGTAAAATTCCGCCGGCTCCGCTTGTTGACATCATCTTGTATAATAATGTGGGATAAGTAAATGTATGCTTGCTTGCGAAGCGGTATTTTTCGGTGTTTTTCCATTGTTTTTTATATGAAATGTTAGGAATAACAAAAAATAAAATCGGATTTGTTGATATTTCTGCTGAATTTTTAAGTCCTAATTTTAAAGGTGCAAAAATACCGACTTCTTTTCTGCCTTGTTCCAATACGTCAGCCGAGCCGTCAGACCATTTGTATGTTTGTGAAAAAATACTGTTTGTTACAAATATCAATATGCTTGTTATAATTAATATTTTTGATTTCATAATTGAATTGTTTAAAAAATTACTTTAATGAAAATTTAACCGATACAAGAGCATGGTCTGATAAAGGCATCGTCGGTATGCCGTCATCGTTACCGGTTTGATGAACACGCCCTGAATTACCCGTAAATTCTCCGTTTGTAAAAATATAGTCAAGTTTTCGATTCCAAAAGCCGTTTTTGTCAGATGTAAATGTAAAATATCTTCTTTGGGAATCTAATTCCGTTCCGTATTTTTGCAAACTTATTGCTGCGGAATAGTCATCGTAAAACATTTGCATATAATTTAACTGCCCCGCAAAACCGTATTCGTAATAATCAGAACCTTCTTCACAAGCTGCATCATCAAAGTGTTCATAAACAACCGAATTAGGCGGTATAGTATTAAAATCTCCGGCAAGGATAAATATTTTACCTTCACTGTTTACGGCATCTGTCAAATCTTTTATAGTCTGAAGTTGTTTAAGACGGGTTCCGTCGGTTGAATATGCCGAGGTATGAGTTCCGAAAAGAACTATATTTTTACCGTTTACCGTAACATCTGCTTTTAAGACATTTCTTCTTAAGTAAAAATACTGAACATATCCGGGGTCTTCTTCAATAAGTTGCAGTGGTATTCTTTCGGCATTTGTCATTTCATATTTAGATAAAATTGCATTTCCGGAATTTACTTTGCCTACACCGTCGCTCGGAACATAGTCAGCTTGCCACTGAGAAGCATAAACACCGTAATTCAGGTCGGTATTGTCCAAAATCATCTGAACCTGATCGATAAAAGCCGAGCGTTTTGATAAAATATCGGCTTCCTGCAAATATATAATATCGGGGTCTAAAGATTTTATTTTTTCTATAATACCATCCATATTTGAAATAACTTCGTCCTTTGTCATAAGCACGCGATCTCCGTAGCAGTCAAAAAAGAAATCGATTCTTCCTCCTCCGAATTTTATGTTCCAGGTAACTACTTTAAGAGTATCGGGATTTGCCGGCGGTGTCTTAATATTGTCTGCTTCATAGTAAATCACGGCGTCTTCGTTCGATTTGTTTTCAATAATCGTATTAAACGGGTCACAAGATGATAATACAAACGAAAATATGATTGCTGAACTTAAAATAACGGTTTTTATATTCTTCATTTTTTGTTTTTTAGATATCAATATTATAAAAAATAATCATAAGTTAAAAACTTCTTTAACTTTTTCGATATAGTCTAATTTTTCCCAAGCAAAAAACTCTACTTTTTTGGTATATGAATCTCCGTTTTTTGAAAAAGTAACTTTTTTTGTAAACGGTTCTCGTCCCATATGTCCGTAGGCTGCCGTTTCTTTAAAAACAGGATTTTTAAGCCCGAAACGCTTAACTATGGCAGCCGGTCGCATATCAAAAATTTCTTTTATTTTTTCGGCAATTTCACCGTCAGTAAGTTTTACTTTTGATGTTCCGTAAGTGTTTACGTAAAGTCCTACGGGTTCTGCAACACCAATAGCATAAGCAACCTGTACCAGAACCTCATCGGCAACGCCTGCCGCCACAAGGTTTTTTGCAATATGACGAGTAGCATAAGCTGCGGAACGGTCAACTTTTGACGAATCTTTTCCTGAAAAAGCTCCGCCGCCGTGTGCACCTTTTCCGCCGTAAGTATCAACAATTATTTTTCTGCCGGTGAGCCCTGTATCGCCGTGAGGTCCGCCTATAACAAATTTTCCTGTAGGATTTACGAGCAGTTTGAAGTCTCCTTTAAACAAATTTCTTATATTTTCCGATAATTTTGCCTTTACGTTAGGGATGAGTATGTCTCTTACATCCGCATAAATTTTATCAAGCATCTGCTTGTCTGCTTCTTCTTGCGAAATTCCGTCAGCTTCAATAAAATCATCGTGTTGAGTTGAGATAACTATAGTATCAATTCTCAACGGTTTGTTGTTATCATCGTATTCAACGGTAACTTGTGATTTTGAGTCCGGTCGGAGATAGGTCATAAATTTTCCCTTTTTTCTGATTTCCGAAAGTTCGAGGAGTAGTTTATGCGACAGGTCTATGGGTAAAGGCATATAGTTTTCGGTTTCATTAACGGCATAACCAAACATCATTCCCTGGTCGCCTGCACCTTGCTCTTCTTCCGAGTTTCTTTCTACGCCTCTGTTGATATCCGGTGACTGTTCATGAATTGCAGATATTACGCCGCAAGATTCGGCTTCAAATTTATATTCACCTTTTGTATATCCTATTTCTTTTATAACTTTTCTGGCTGTTTCTTGCGGATCTACCCATGCTTTTGTTTTAACTTCTCCGCTTAAAACGGTAAGTCCTGTAGTAACAAGTGTTTCGCAAGCTACTTTTGATTCTGCGTCTTGTTTTAAAAATTCGTCCAATAGTGCATCTGATATTTGATCTGCTACTTTATCGGGATGTCCTTCGGATACGGATTCCGATGTAAAAAAATATGACATTTTAATTTAATTTTAGGTTTAACAATAAAATAAAGCGGAATGAAAACAAGGTGTGGACAGAAGTTAATGTTTTAGCATTTTTTTCTGCGGTTGCAAGCAATCAAATCTTTCCGCTGATTTGCAAAATTAAGGATAATTTAAAAACAGGCAAATTAAATATGAATTTAAAGCAGTGCTAATTTTTCGAGGTATTCGGTAAGTTTTACTTTCAAGGGGTCGAATATGTCTAATTCACCGAGCAAACGTGACAGTTCTTCTTCGTATTTTTCGGAGGGTTGCAGGCGGGACAACTGAGTTTTGATATCTTCAATTTTAAGCTGTACTATTTTTAGTTTAAAGGTGTCAATTATTACCGGAATGACAGAACTTAATTTGCTTTTAGTATCGTCTTTAATTGTTCCGTGTACTTCCCATATTCTGCTCAGTTCTTGTTTCGGGCTGAGTATTTCCGCAACAACGTTACTGATTTTTTCGTTTTCGTGTTTCAGAAAAAAGTCCTGAACAGATTCGCTGCTGTCGTAAAAATATTTTTCATAATCCAGAAAAATTCCTTTATAAATTAAGTTGTGAAATTCTAAATCATCGTTTTTTATTTCAGATATTATAAATTCTGCAACAGATATTTTCCCGTCGATACCTTCCGGTTCTATAATTTCATTTCCGTAGTTAAGTAAAAAGTATATAATTTCTTTTTCTATTACTTCGGAATATACTCCTGCTGTTTTTGCCGGAAGCTGATGTTTTAACGGTTTTTGTTTTTGAAAATTTCCGTAATTTTTATTTCTTTTATCTTCAAATTGTTTTCTCAGCAGGTTTGCAACTTCGTTAAAAATAACTTCTTCGCTTATTTTCAGTAGTTTTGATGTTGAACGAATATATTCTTCTCTTAATATTCTGTCCGGAACAACGGAAACGGATTTTACAATATCTTTAATTAGGTTGGCGCGTTTTACGGGGTCGTTTTTTGCTTCTTCGGCAAGTAAATTCGCCTTAAATTCTATGAAATCTGTTTCGTTATCCGAGAAATATTTTTCGATTTCTTCTTTAGTATGTTTTTTTGCAAAAGAATCAGGGTCTTCATTTTCGGGAAGCGTAATGATTTTTACGTTCATTTCTTCGGCAAGAGCCAAATCTATACCCCGCAAAGATGCTTTTATCCCGGCAGCATCGCCGTCGTATATTATACTGAGGTTTTTTGTAAATCTTCTTACAAGTCTGATTTGCTCAACCGTCAGAGACGTTCCGGATGATGCAACAACGTTCTCAAAACCGGATTGATGTAAAGATATTACATCGGTATATCCTTCTGTCATATAGCATTTGTCCTGCTTCACCATTGAATTTTTAGCAAAATAAATTCCGTAGAGAACTTTCGATTTTCGGTAAATTTCAGATTCCGGAGAGTTGAGATATTTGGCTGTTTTTTTATCGGCTTTCAGTGTTCTTCCTCCGAAAGCAATGACTTTCCCGGAAAGGGTATGTACGGGGAATATAATTCGCTCGGCAAATCTGTCAAATTTGTATTCGTTGCTTTTTTCTATCGTTAAGCCTGTTTCTTTCAGGAATCGGAGTTTGTATCCGTTTTTTAAGGCATTTTCCGTAAATGCATCTCGTTTTTTCGGACTCCAGCCGAGTTCAAATTTTTTAACGGTATCTTCGTTAAAGCCTCTTTCTTTGAAATATGCCAGTGCAATATTTTTCCCTTCCGTTGTTTCGTGCAGTTGTTTTTTGAAGAAGTTTTTTGCAAACTCAGTAACAATAAACAGGCTGTCAACTGTTTGTTTTTCCTGAATTTTTTCGGGTGTAAGTTCTTCTTCAACAATTTTGATATTATATTTTTTTGCAAGAACTTTAAGAGCTTCGGGAAATGAGATTTTTTCGTGTTCCATAACGAATTTTACCGAATTTCCTGCAGCTCCGCAACCGAAACATTTATATATTCCTTTTGCGGGAGACACCACAAATGAAGGTGTTTTTTCGTCGTGAAACGGGCAGTTGCCTTTGTAATTTACTCCGGCTCTTTTCAGGTTTACGTAGTCTTTAACGACATCGTAAATATCGGCTGCATCAAATATTTTATCTACTGTTTCTTTTGGTATCATCTTATTTTCTTGCAGAAAGCAAAGTTAAGAAATTTATCCTGAAAGTATTTTAAAATTATTTATGAACCGATTTGCAGAAACAAAGATTTTTGCTTTTTATGATTTTAAAAACAATTGCGGGATTTTAATAACATTTTTTAAGAATAGTGTATGTATGCCTCCTATTTTATTTTTTTTTAACGCTTTTATGTCTTCTTTCATTTTAAGTGCGATATTTTTTATGTTTTTATTGCTTTTACCGCCGATACGCATTTTTATCATAACTTCGGGGAGGTATGCCGTGCTTATTTTATATTTTCCGAGAAATCGTAAAATAATGTCATAATCTGCCGCTATGCTGAAATTTGTATCAAACAAACCGTATTTGTCATAAATTTCTTTTTTGACAAAAAAAGTCGGGTGCGGCGGCATCCATCCGTTTTTAAGTTTTGAAAAAGAGTATGTACCGGCTTTCCAATGTCTTATAATTTTATTTGTGTCTTCTTTTGATACATATTGCAAATCTCCGTATATCCCGTCAGCTTTTGTTTTCATAAATAGTTTTGAAGCTTTTTCGATAATTGTTTTGTCGCCGAAAATATCATCGGCGTGCAAAAAGACAATAATGTCACCGGTTGCTTCATTTATACCTTTGTTAAGGGCATCATAAATTCCGTTATCTTTTTCGCTTATTATTTTTGCTATCCTGTTTGATTTTTTTTTAATCACGGAAATAGTATTATCCGATGATTTACCGTCAATTATTATGTGCTCAATATTAGTATATGTTTGAGAGACAACAGAGTTTACGGTATCTGCTATTGTGTTTTGATTATTGTATGTAGCGGTAATTATTGTAAATTTCATTCTTGAAATATTCGTTTTCTTATTTCTTTTGCCGGATTTCCGCCGTAAATTGTATATTCTTCTAAGTCTTTTGTTGCTGTTGAATTAACTGTAAGTATTGAGTGAGATTTACAGGTAATACCGGGTGTTATGATACTTTTAGCACCAATCCAAACTCCGTCTTCTAATTTTATTGCTCCTGTTATTAAATCAAAAGTTGCTTTCTTATAGTTGTGATTTCCGCACAGCAGCATTGCACCCTGGGAGATACTTACATTATTTCCTATGTTAACATTTGCAAGGTTGTCAATCCAAACTTTTTCTCCTATCCAAACATAATCTCCTATTGTTAAACGCCAAGGATATTTAATATTTACAGACGGTTTAATAACAACTCTTTTTCCGACCTTTGCTCCGAATAATCTTAACAGAAATACTTTTAAAGAACTTACCGGGTTCCAAGGATTAAGAAAAAACAACACATTTGTAAAATACCATAAAGTCCGTTTTACAAAACCGGCACCCGGCTTATACCAAGAATTATCAAAACGGGATAAATCTGTTTTATTCATAATTCAAATAGATTTTTAGTTTGCTTAACAGATTTAGAGTTTGCTGAGCTGTTTTTTGCAAAGTTAAAGGCATTTAAAGACATTTTATCATACTCTTCCTGTGTCATATCAATACATTTTTGAATTACTTTTCTGAATTTATCTTTATCCTGCAGGTTTATGTCCCACCCTATTTTTTTTTCTTCAAGATTTTTCCACGGGGTTTTATCGCTTATAATTACAGGACACCCGGCTGAAAATGCTTCAAAAACGGCATGCCCGTAATTTTCATGCAAAGTCGGAAACAAGAAAAAATGATAGTTCTTAAGAGTTTTTATTACATTGTTGTGTGCTATTTCTCCTTTGAAATTAACAGAAATATTACCGGAACTGCTTTCTGCTTCAGTTTTGCAAATTTGCTCGTAATTTTTGTCTTCTGCAGGACCGAAGATGTCAAAAATTATACTTGAGCCGGTTTTAAGCTTATTTAAAATTTTTATTGCGTATAAAATATTCTTTTTTTTAGATATTCTTGAAATAAAAATAAATTTTGTAACGTCTTTTTTTTCTTTTTGAGAGTAGGCGGGAGGGGGTTGCGGTATATTTTCGGCAATTACTACTTTTGCACCAGTAAATACTTTTTTGATGTCACCGGCTTCGTCTGATGTCGTAGCATGCCATAATATTCCCGAAAACAGACCTGAAAGTTTGCCGAGTTTTAAAAAAATGTTTTTTTTTATTTTTTTTAATTCCAAAGCTTCGTTACCGAGCATTCCTCGGGGGGCTAAGATTATTGAATCAGCCGGCATTCTTTTTTTAATGAAATATAAGGGCAGTAAAGTGAACTTAACAGAGAACAGACTGTTAAAATACACTTTATCCGGTTTTATTTCTTCAAATAGTTTAAGACAGGTCTTTTTATTTTGATTTTCCGGAGATAAATAAACAACCTTATATTTTCCGTTATCTTCTGTTTTGTTTGTTATAATATTTTTATACGGACTTTCGTCTCCTAAATCTCTGTCAGACGTAACAATATAAAAATCAAAATCTTCAAATAATTGTTCGATAATATTTACTGTGCTTCTGATAGGCCCCCCGGCTTTATATCCGGGTAAGAACCAGTCAATAAAAATTAATATTCTCTTTTTTTCAGACATTTGTCGCAATATTAGTAATTATTTTATAAATATTTTCGTTTTTTGCATACCGGGTTTTTATTCTTAATTTAATTTCTTGAAAAATTTTATTATTACCATATCTTTCACAGTGTTAAATTTTGTCGGAATCGGACAAAATTTAAGTAATATTGTTAAAAAAAGTATTGTTATCAAAAATGACAGTATAAATTTTGACAGTTTGAGCGTAGTTCCCGGAAGTTTTATACTTTCTTACACCGATTCCGTTATACCACAAGACAATTATTTTGTTGATAATTCTGCGGCATTAATTATTCTTAAGCCGGTAATTTTTTCCGAGTTAAAGAATAAAGTGTGTGCAATCTCATACAGGACTTTTCCCTATAATTTCTCACAAGCGGTTTATCACAAAAAAAAAGATACAGCTTCCGGTAGCATAAAAAGGAAATATATAAGTAAAAAAGAATATAACAGAAGTTTGAAAACCGGCAATTTCTCAAACCTGAAAAAATCAGGCAGTATTTCCCGCGGAATAAATATCGGAAATAATCAAAATGCAGGTTTGACCTCCGACTTTAATCTTCAACTCTCCGGAAAAATAAATTCGGAAACGGAAATACAGGCTAATATTTCTGACAGTAACATACCTGTACAAGCAGACGGTAGCTCGCAAAATTTGAGAGAGTTTGACAATGTTTATATTCGCCTTATAACTGATAAAAGTATTTTAACAGCAGGCGATTTTGTTACGAAGCCCGGAAACGGTTACTTTATGAAATTTCAAAAAAAAGTAAAAGGGTCCGGCTTTGAAACGCATTTTGAAAATTCTGAAATAAAAACAGATGCAAAAATATATGCGTCAGTTTCAAAAGGAAAGTTTAACAGGATGAAATTTAACGGAACGGAAGGAAATCAAGGACCGTATCGTCTTACCGGAAAAAACGGCGAATTGTATATTGTAATTCTCTCAGGCAGTGAAAAAATATATGCTGACGGTATTTTACTCAAAAGAGGTAATGAAAATGATTATATAATCAATTATAATTCAGGCGAACTTACATTTACTTCCGGTAAAATCATAACAAAAGATACCAGAATAATTGCAGAGTTTGAATATTCGGAGATGAGTTATGCTCGTTTCAATTACGGCGGCGGGTTAAATATTAAAACAAAAAACTCAGATTTTTTTGTAAACATAATTTCCGAACAGGACGCAAAAAATCAAAACCTCAGGCAAGACTTAAGCGATGAACAAAAATTAATATTCTACAACTTAGGAGACAATATTAATGATGCTTTCATTGAAAACGTAACTTTTACCGATACTTTTAACCGAGACGAAATACTTTACCGCAAAACGGATACTACCGTTCAGGGTGTTGTATTTCGAGATGTTTATGTTTACTCAACTGATAGTTTAAACGCAAAATACAGAGTAAATTTTTCATTTATCGGAACAAACAGAGGCAATTATATTCGCGAAAAAAACGGAGCAAACGGCAGAGTTTTTAAATGGGTATCACCCGAAAACGGTATTCTGCAAGGCGAATACGAACCGGTTAAATTATTGATAAGCCCTAAAAAAAAACAAATGATAAATATCGGGGCATCCGGCAAAATTAACGAAACGACAGATTATTATTTTGAAACTGCTTTAACAAATAATGACCTGAATACATTTTCCGGAAAAGGAGATGATGATAATTTAGGATATGCCGTAAGAGGAGGCGTAGAAAAAAACATTCTTAACAGGGACACAACCTTTAAATATTTGAAACTAAAAGGAAGCTACGGTTTTATAAACAAAAATTTTGAAGCTTTTGAGCCGTATCGTTCGCCTGAATTCAGCAGAGACTGGAATTTGTTCATTCCTGAAACGTACAACGAACATATTGCCGGCTTACAGCTTATTTTTTTTGATAAAAGCACCGGAAAATTCGGAGCCTCTTCAGATTTTTTGCAAAAAACAGGAGTTTACTCCGGTAATAAGAATAGTTTTTTAATAAATATCAGCAAAAAACATTTTAAAGCCGACATAACGGCAAATCGTTTAACGACAACAGATACCGCAAATAATTCTGAATTTATAAGATACAAAGGACATATAGAAACCGGGATTAAAAAATTTAAGGCAGGAATTATTAATTCGGGCGAAAAAAACCTGTTTTTCGATAAAGACGATAATAAAATCAATCCGGCATCTTTTCGTTTTAACGAAATTGAAACATATCTTAAAAGCTCAGACAAATCAAAAAATACTCTTTTATTAAGCTATACGAACAGAGAAGATTTTTTGCCTTTTGAAAACAGATTACACTACGCTTCCGCAGCACATAATTTTAAGTTTAATGCCAATTTCATAAGTTTAAAACATCAAAAGATAAAAACTGTTCTTAATTTCAGAAAATTATACGTTAAAGACAGTATTTTGCAAAGCATTCCTTCCGAAAATACACTTTCCGGCAAATTTGAATATTCATTTAACATATTTAAAGGGGCTGTTTCGGGTTCAAACTTTACGGAACATTCAAGCGGCAGGGAAGCCGTAACCGAATTTACATATTTTGAAGTGCCGCCCGGTCAGGGAATTTTTGCATGGAAAGATTTTAACGGAAATAAAATTAAAGAATTAAATGAATTTGTAAAAGCAACTTTTGAAGACGAAGCAAATTACATCAGAGCGGCATTGCCGTCAACAGAATACAGAACAGTTTACAATCAGTCTGTTTTTCAAACATTCAACTTGCAGCCTAAACGTATTTGGAACTCCGAAAAAGGCATTAAGAAATTTGCATCTTTTTTTTCAAACCGTTTAACTTACAGGCTGAACAGAAAAATAAACGACAAGGCAAATTACTTTAGCCTCAATGCTGCAGATTCATCGTTAATAAGCTTTAATAAGAATCTTAAAAACAGACTTTCTTTTAATTTGCCCGAATATCAGCTTAAGACAAGTTATACGTTTATAAATTCCGAAACAAAAAACTTATTGATAAACGGCATTGAGAGTCGAAATAACACCTTTCATACGGCAGAACTTTATAAAAAAGTTAAAAACTTCATTTTTACTGCTGATTTTAAAACAGGAAATAAAAACTACGATTCAGAATTTTTTACCGAAAATAACTATCTGATAAAATATTCCGTAAATAAAATTTCCGCCAATTATAAAATCGGCAACAAAAATAATTTTAAAACAGAACTCGTAATTAAAAACAAGAAAAATATTTTAGGAGAAGAAAATCTTTTTTCATATACAATAGGCGGCGAATACAGGCTTTCCGGTATAAATAAAGGCAGCCTGCAAATCAATTTTAATTTTATAAATATAGCATATTCCGGCAACGACAACACTTCGATTTCTTATGAAATTCTTGAAGGTTTACAGAACGGAAAAAATTATTTATGGAACATAAGATGGTTAAAAAAACTTTCAAATTCATTACAGTTAGAACTAAATTATTCCGGTCGAAAAACAAACTCAAATAAAATAATACACACCGGAGGTATAAGCATAAGAGCATTTTTTTGAAATACCCGAACAATTGTTTTATAAAACAGTGTATTTATTTGCCTGATAATTTTATTGTTTTACTTTTGCTCTCGAATCAGGTATATCTGATTTTTTCAATCAGATATTTAAAAGGGAATGCCGTGAAAATCGGCAACAGTGCCCGCTGCTGTAAGCTTCTGTGTTTTGAACATTCTTTTGCCACTGTGCGTCGGCAGACGTTCGGGAAGGCGTTCAAAAATTAGGAGTAAGTCAGAAGACCTGCCGGATTCGTTTTATTATCCGAAGCTTTCGGGAAAAAAAGCTTTAAGGATGGACATTTATGCTCATTCCCTTTCTCTTATTCCCTTTTGTTCGGATTAATGTCGTTGTTTTTATTTATTAATTTTTTAAATTTTAATTGTTATGAAAAAAAATTTATTCTTAACATCGGTGTTAATCGCAATTTTTTCATTTGCTCTTAACGCACAAACAATTGTTGATTTTGAAAGTCTTACTGTCCCTGCCGACGGGTATTATAACGGTTCAGCCGACTATTCCGGCAGCGGAAACCAAGAAACTTTTACTTACTCCGAGAACGGAGCAAGCTTTTACGTAAACTACACAAATACAGGAACATATGATTATTGGAGTGCGTTTGCATACTCTGTCCAAACTGATTTAACAACTGCCGATTGGACAAATTACTCGGCTTATGCAAACCCGGCAGGCGGAGCAAGTGCCTCATCTAACTATGTCATTGCATATACCTTTGCAGGAGATTCCGTTATGTTTGATAACCTCGTTCACATTGACTCCGTTAAAATTACAAATTCGGTTTGGGCTTATCATTATATGAACGGAAGCGACGGAAGCGGTTCGGGAACCTATGAAGCCAACGATTACTTTAAACTTTCAATAACAGGAATATCAGACAGCGGAAGCTATACAGGAACTGTTGATTTTTACCTTGCCGATTTTACAAACGGAAACTCATATATTATTGATAACTGGACAAATGTTAATTTATCAGATTTAGGAAACGTAAAAGGCTTAAAATTCTCTCTTTCTGCCCTTGATACCTGGACTCCGTATTATTTCTGTATGGATAACTTGACATATTCTGATGCCGTGTCCGTAAAAAATGTTGATAATGAAATAGTTTCCGTTTATCCTAATCCGGCAAAAAACATTGTAAATATTACGAATGTTCTTAATTCAGATATAACCGTTTCCGATATTTCCGGAAAAATCATTTTTTCAAAAAATAATTGCAGCGAAACTGAAAAAATTAATTTATCTGACAAAAGTGACGGAATTTACTTTATAACCGTTCTAAATAATAACACAACCTTAACAAAGAAAATAATTAAAACATCTCGGTAAATATAAAGCTTGTGTGAAACAGGCAATTTTGCTTTTTAAAGAAATACTCCGAAAATCGGTATAAGATGTCTGAATTTCGGAGTATTTTTAATTTTAGTTATGCCAAAACCCTGAAAATTATCAAAGAATACGGTCCCATACAAGGCTTGCGGAACAAAATTTACAATTTTAAAATAAGTTTATTGTTAAAATACCAAAAAACATTCTGCACGTTCTCGGGAGGCTGGTTATCGTAATCAAAAGCAAAACTGACTTTGTATGCAAGATTTTTACTTATGTTAAAGTTCAAACCGGCTTCGGTTGAAATTCTGTAATCCGCAAAATCCGCAAACCGAGGCTGATAATAAAGTATATGATTAAATCTGACAAAATCACTGATATTAAAATATAAATTCGTATAAGAATCAAGCCGCACATATTTTGTTTCGGTATTCAAACTGTCAGACAATAATTCGTGTTCAAACATTGCCAAAGGTGCAAAATAAAACGAGAAGTTTTTTTTGCGAGATACGGCAATTCTCGGACCTCCGCCTGCCAGCACCCTTTTGGTCAATAATTTTTGTTCATTATACTGATACTGCCCAAAAGCTTCTAAAGTAAGAAAACTTGAATCCTTTACGGTATAGTTATACCGTAAGTGCTGAAAGCCGTTATTTACAAACGAGCCTTTATCTATATTCAAGAGTTTTATGTTGTTTAAAAAAATTAAAGTATGAGCTTTGTATGAATATTGTATGTCGGCAGAGTTTTTAAGTTCAATAATCTGCTTTCCGTTATCTTTAATATTAAAATCAAGACCTATTGCAGCCTGAAAACCTTTAATATTTTTACGTTTTTTTTCAATATTAACAATTTGAGAAAATGTTCCGAAAGTAAAAGAAATAAAAGTTAAAAAAATCAGGACTTTTTTCATAATTTTCAGATAATTTTATTCGGTTCTTTCAATCGGATAAAAAACCTTGTCCTTAATTACCCACGACTGCGGAAATGTTTTTTCTATTTGTGTTTTAAAATACATAGCTTCAGCTTTGGTTCTGAAATCGCCTACACGCACTTTGAAAAACGGCGAGTCGTAAACTATGTAAGCTCCGTTTTTGTTTCCGTAACGAATAAGAAATTTCTTTTTTGCATTTTGAGCCTCAGCCATGGCTTTTTGTCCTGAACCAAAATAAATCTGAACTCTCCAGCCGTCAAATTTATTGTTATTAACTTCAATATGTCGTTTTACGATTTTCCGAAGACGGATATCCTGGGTTATCATTACCGTTCCGTCGTTATAATTTCTGTCGGCAGGCGTAATACCCGAATCTTCTATTTTGAAAGTTTCTGCTTGTGAGAAAATTTCGGCATAAAAAAATAAAAAAATAAATATTATAAAAGTGCTTTTCATTATAAACGGTTAATATAAAACTGTTCCTGTTTATAACGCCAAAAGTAATAAAATATTTATTTATGAAGAAATACACCGGTAAATTACGGCAATTTAGTTAAAATGAAAATATTTTCAGCATCTTTGTATCCGAATTTAAAGTAAATATGAAAATGACAAACTTGGCAGAATTGGGTGAATTCGGTCTCATAAAGCACCTGACAAAAAATGTTGAAATAAAAAATGCCTCAACCGTAAAAGGAATAGGTGATGATGCCGCAGTTCTTAATTTTAAGAACAAGCATATCGTTATCACTACGGATATTTTGGCGGAAGGTGTTCATTTTGATTTATCTTATACGCCGTTAAAGCATCTCGGGTATAAAGCTGTTATCGTAAATTTATCCGATATTTACGCAATGAATGCCTCTCCGAAGCAAATAACGGTAACAATTGCCGTATCAAACAGGTTTACTCTGGAAGCTTTAGAAGAGTTATACGAAGGAATAAAATCTGCATGCAAAATATACAATGTTGACTTAGTAGGCGGAGATACAAGCTCATCATATACCGGACTTATAATAAGCATAACTGCAATCGGAGAAGCAGATAAGGAAGAAATTGTTTACAGAAGCGGTGCAAAGCCAAATGACCTGATATGCGTTTCCGGAGATTTAGGCGGTGCCTATGCAGGTTTAAAAGTTTTGCAAAGAGAACACGAAGTTTTTAAATCAAACCCGAATATCCAGCCCGAATTGACAGGTTACGACTACATTTTAGAGCGACAACTAAAACCCGAAGCAAGAGCAGATATAATTAAGATTCTTAAAGAACTGAATATAAAACCGACATCAATGATAGATATATCAGACGGCTTATCTTCAGAGATATTACATATTTGTGAAGCATCAGAATGCGGCAGCCGAATATATGATGAAAAAATTCCCGTAGCTGATAATACAAAAAAATTAGCAGAAGAAACTCTTATTGTCCCGACAACCTTTGCTATGAACGGAGGAGAAGATTACGAACTGTTATTGACAGTTTCGCAAAACGAATACGAAAAAATAAAAAATAATCCGTATATAAGCATTATAGGACACATTACAGAACAGTCAAAAGGGAATTTCCTGGTTCTTTCCGACGGCAGCGAAGTTGAAATTACGGCACAAGGCTGGAACCATAATAAATAATTAACAATATACTCCCCTGATTAATGAAAAAAGCCGATGACTTTTAAAGTTATCGACTTTTTTATATTTTAAGATTTGCTTAAATTATTTTTCAACTTTTAAAACTGCTTTTACTACTTCTTCAAACTGTTCTTTGCTTCTGTACCCTATTATTTGCTTATAATTTCCGTCTGCAGGAACAAATAAAACCGTTGGAATAC
>CAMZKI010000213.1 GCA_947311125.1 uncultured Chlorobiota bacterium | reverse complement strand
GTTTGCACTTTTATATAAAGTATCTGTTGTTTGTGCCGATGCAAAAAAAGTGAGACAAACGGCACATAAAAAAGATAATATAAAGCGGTGTTTTGTCATAATCAGATTAAAATTTTATATCTTAAACCGAAACTGATACCGAAAGAGTTGAACCTTGAGATTATAGGGTAATCTTTAAAAACAGAATTTATGTTTCGTCTGAAATAAACCGATGTAATAAACTCTGTTTTGTTGCCGAGACGGTAATTTGTCTTTAGCCCCATATACAACGACAGGTTGACAGTCGCAAATTTCGGTTTCTCTTTCAAATTATCAGTTTGAAATATATCAGTCAAAGATACAATTTTTCCTTCGGAATTTACAAAAAAACTTGTAATAATTCCTATCTCGGGGTTTAAATTAATGTTTGGAAGATAGAAATTACGGCTGTAAATAAGAGGTATTTCTATATAAGTATATGTGTTATTACTGCGGTTGTTGTAATATGCCGTTACGGTATCGGGTGTCTGCACAAAGTTTGTGTCTATTGATGTGTTGTATGTTGTGTCAGTAATGTAATAATATACAGTATCTCCTGTTGCTATAAGCGTGTCTATGTTAATGAATTGCACGGAGTCTATTTTCATTTCGATAACGGGAGTTAATTTCATTTTTATTATAGTATCTATTTGGTATTTTGCTGAAATTGTTGAAAAATCGGAGCTTAAGGAGGAGAAATTAATTCCGGATGTAAAGGTTGAGTAGGGGCGGTGATAGTTTATGTTTAAAGCTAAGCTGCTTCCGAGTGAAGGATTTACGGAGTTATTGTTTTTATTTGTAATTTCGGTGTATAAAAAATCGGACTTGAAAGTTTGAAAAGAATATAGGGGCGATAACAATATATCTAATGAAAGCAGTTGTAATTTTTTTCGCTTATTTTGTTTTACTTTTTTTATTACGATAATATCAGAGTCTTGCATCATAATATTTCTGTATCTTAATTTGCCTGAAAATTTATACATTAAAGTGTCTTTTTGCATTTTATTTTCAGGATAATATATTGTATCGTAAACGAAAGTTGTATCGTAATAAACAACTGTATCATAAATATATATAGTGTCTTTTGTGTCGGGAGGGAAAGTGGTTGTGTTGTTTCCGGGATTTTTGTTAAAACTGCTTAATATAAATACGGAACTTACAAGACCTACAAAAATAAAAACGCGAAAAATGCCGCTTATTACGAGATGTTTATTTTTCTTACCGGGTTTGTTGTTATTTGGGCGTGCCATATTATATCAACTTTCAATTATCAAAGATATTAAAAGTTTTAGTTATCGGCGATGCTGTCTTTCAGGATTATTTGTTTTTTTATTATAATTTGTTTGCGAACCGGCACTTCTACTCTTATTTTTACGGTTTCGGTTTTATTAATATTTTTATTTTGCAGATTATTATTTTGCTCTTCATAAGAAGATGATGTTTTTTTAGCCTGAACTACTTCGGTTTTCTGAATTTCTTTGATTTTTTTTGCTGTTTTACTTTCCGGATTTCTATCGGCAGAAAAATATATTGCGGATGTCAGTATGGTTGCAGTTGTTGTTCCTAATATTAATTTTGATTTTATTTTTGAAAAAGTTGTTTCTTTACGGCTTTCAATTCCGTGTAAAGAAAGTTTTTCTTTCATTTGCCTCCAGCTTGTATGCGGAGTTACTTTGTAATCTTTTACTGCTTCTTTGACAAGTTTGTCCGTAATATTAAAATCTCCGTCTGTCATCTTGTGTTTATTATTTTTTTTTCAGTTTTATCAATGCTTTTTTGTATAATATTTTTTTCAGCTTTGTTCTTGCCCTCATTAATTGAGATTTTGACGTTCCTACGGATATTCCGAGTTCTTCGGCAATTTCTTTGTGTTTCATTCCTTCAATAACGTAAAGATTGAAAACTGTTCTGAAACCGTCAGGCAATTCGTTCATTATGTCAATTATTTCAAACTGTTTAAATTTTGCTTTTTCTATAACCGATTGAATATTTTTCGGGTTAAATTCTTTTTCTTCTTTTATTTTTTCCTCTCCCTCATATAAATCAAAATTGTCAGAAATTATTTCTTTTTTATCTTTCCTGAGTTGGAGCAGTGCCGTATTCAGTGTAATTTTTTTCATCCAACCTTCAAAAGAGCCTTTCCCTTCGTATTGTTTAATTTTTGAAAAGATTGTTACAAAGGCATCTTGCATTACATCTTCGGCTTTTGCTCTGTCTTTCATATATCTTAAGCAAACAGAAAGCAATTCCGGTGCATATTTTTCAAAAATATATGCTTGAGCTTTTTCGTTGTTCTTTTTACACTGTTTTATTATTTTTTTCGGAACAGTCATTAACTCAGTAAACAGATAAAATATTAAATAAAGGTTGCAAATTAATTAAATGTTTAACAAATATGTAAACAAGATAAGTCGTAAAAATAAAAAAACTTCCCGAAAAGGGAAGTTTTAATTTAATATTGAGCTGTTTTTTACATCATTCCGCCCATTCCGCCCATTCCTGCCGGCGGCATAGCGGGTGCCGGATTTTCTTCTTTTTTCTCAAACATTAATGTTTCGGTTGTAAGCAGCATTCCTGCAATTGAAGCTGCATTTTCAAGCGCGATACGAGTTACTTTAGTCGGGTCTATAACTCCGGCTTTCAGCAGGTTTTCAAATTCGTCTTTTCTTGCATTGTAACCGAAATCGTCTTTTCCTTCTCTTACTTTTTGGACTATTACAGCTCCTTCCTTACCTGCATTTTTGGCTATTTGTCTTAAAGGTTCTTCTGCGGCTCGTTTTACTATTTCGATACCGATATTTTCATCGTCGTTTTCACCTTTAAGGTTTTTCAGGTTGTCGAGAGCTCTGATATATGCTACACCTCCTCCGGGAACTATGCCTTCTTCAACGGCTGCTCTTGTTGCACTTAAAGCGTCATCGACGCGGTCTTTTTTCTCTTTCATTTCAACTTCTGAGGCTGCTCCGACATAAATTACTGCAACACCTCCGGCAAGTTTTGCTAATCTTTCCTGAAGTTTTTCTTTGTCGTAGTCTGATGTTGTATTTTCTATCTGGATTTTTATTTCGTTTACTCTTGCTTTTATGTTTTCAGGGTCGCCCGAACCGTTTACTATGGTGGTGTTATCTTTATCCATTACTATTTTTTCGGCAGAACCGCACATTTCAAGAGTAGCATTTTCAAGTTTAAACCCTTTTTCTTCGGTTATAACGGTTCCTCCGGTAAGTATTGCGATATCTTCAAGCATTGCTTTTCTTCTGTCGCCGAATCCGGGAGCTTTTACAGCTGCTACTTTTATTGTGCCTCTTAATTTATTGACCACAAGAGTTGTAAGGGCCTCGCCTTCAATGTCTTCAGCAATAATCATTAAGGGGCGGCCTGCTTGTGCCGCAGGTTCAAGAACCGGCATAATGTCTTTCATTGCCGATATTTTTTTGTCGTGTAATAAGATGTAAGGGTTTTCAAGAACGGCTTCCATCTTGTCGGTATCGGTAATGAAATAAGGCGAGATATAACCTCTGTCGAATTGCATACCTTCAACGGTTTCGACGTAGGTTTCCATACCTTTTGCCTCTTCCACGGTAATTACTCCGTCTTTTTGAACTGTTTTCATTGCAGCTGCAATGTGTTTTCCTATTTCGGCATCGTTATTTGCCGATATTTTTGCGACTTGTTCGATTTTGTCGCTGTCAACGGATACTTCCTGCGATTGACTTTTAAGACCTTCTACAATAGCTTTAACGGCTTTGTCGATACCTCTTTTTAAATCCATCGGGTTTGCACCTGAGGTAACGTTTTTAAGTCCTACGTTAATTATCGATTGTGCTAAAACGGTGGCGGTTGTTGTTCCGTCGCCTGCATCGTCTCCGGTTTTAGAAGCTACTTCTTTAACCATTTGAGCTCCTACGTTTTCTGCCGGATCGGGTAAGTCAATTTCTTTTGCAACGGTAACTCCGTCTTTTGTAACTTGCGGTGCTCCGTATGATTTTTCTATTACTACGTTTCGTCCTTTCGGACCCAGTGTTACTTTAACTGCATCTGCAAGCTGGTCAACGCCTCTTTTTAGTGCGTCTCTTGCTTCAATGTCAAATAAAATTTCTTTAGCCATTTTATCTTATTTTTTTGTTTATAAATTTCTGTTTTTACTACTCCGGTTTTTACATAAAATATGCCAAAAAAGAAAAAGTATTTTCAGTTTGACGAAAGTTCATAAAGGAAGATTTTTTTTACTGTATAAATATTCTTAGTCGCTGATTCTCAGACGATTTTAATGCATGGCTATTTTTCCCTTTTTTGTCAGCAGGTTGACAAATTGGCATACTCAAGGGGGGAAATTAAAAAACCGGCATATGAGCCGGTTTAGTGATGTGCCGGTTTCCGTAAGGAAATCAGTTATTGTTGTTTTTCTTTTCGTTCTTTTTAAATTCGTCAACTTGTTGTTGTGTCGGAATTTGCGGAATGCTTGTTTGGTTTAATTCCATTAATTCTTTTTGGATTTTAGATTCGGGGTTTTCTTTTGGTCTGTCGAGTGACAAACTTGCGGTTATGCTGAAAACTATTAGTGCTATTGCAAGTGTCCATGTTGTTTTTTCTAAAAATTTATTTGTTTGGACTACGCCGCCGAATTGTCCGCCTCCGCCGAATGTTGAAGATAGTCCGCCTCCTTTAGAGTTCTGTGCCAGAACGATAAGTATCATCAATATGCTTACGAGAAGTATGAGTATTATGGATATTGTTAACATTTTTGTTTATTTTAGTTTTTTAGTTTCGTTTATTTTGGCTGCAAAGTAATCTTTTTTTTCCGGATTTTTCAAAATTAATTTTTCATAAATTTCGATTGCTTCTTCAAATTTGCCTTGATTAACATAAATACTTGCCATTAATTCGGTAATAATAGGTTTTTTTTCCACTGATTTTTTTTCTGCTATTTCGGCAACTGTTTCATCAATATCTTCATTCGGAGAGGGTCTTTTTACCGGAGGCTCTTCCTTTATGAATTTTTCTATCAGGTCTTTTTTGTTACCCTTTTCTTTAGCAGTTTCTTTATTGTCTGTTTTAAGTAAGTGTCGTTTTTTCTTAAATGCTTCAATTCGTGCGAAAACTGTGTCTGCCGCTTTTAAAGCTTTTTCAGATTCTTCTGCATCCTGTTCTTCTTTTTTGTCTTTTTGCTTTGTTTTTTCGGTGACTTCAGTTATTTTATCTTTCGGTATTTTTTCTTTTTCTTCTTCGTCTTTAGTGTCAATAAGTTCAAAAACTTCATTATCTTTTATGTGTTCTTCATCTTTTTTAATATCTTCCTTGTCAATAACAGTTTCTTGTTCTTCTTTATTGTCTTGAAGGATGTCTGTTGTGTCATCTATTTCAAATTCAATGTCTGAGGTTTCGGTTTCTTCTTCTTTTTTTGTTTCGGTTGTTTGTTTTTCAGGTTCGGCGGATATGTGTATATCGCTTTTTGTTTTTACGTCTTCTTCAGGTGTTGTTTCAATTTTTTCTTCTTTTTCTTGTCCGGTAATGTCATCTTTAATTTCAATGAAATCATAAGATTGTTTCTTTGCCGGTTTTTTGGAGTTTATTATTTTATCATATATACTGTCTATGTCGTCAGTATCGTCCGTAATGCCTTCTTTTTTTTCAACTTTTGTAATTTCTTCTGTTATTACAATGTTTTCTTCTTTTATTTTCTCGACATTTTTTTTCTCAGGAAGAACTTTTTCTTCTGTTTTTATTCGGATGTCTTTTTTTTCTGTTTTCTCAGCGGAGATTATTTCTTTTTTCGGCTGTTCTGTTGTTATTTTTTCTGCAGGTTTCTCGGATGTATTTTCTTCAACTATGATAATAATATCGTCATCATCCGAGGCTTTTTCTTTATTTTCCGGCTGCTTGTTTTTATCGGAACCTATTTTTATAATATTTGTGTAAGGGTCTTCTTGTTTTTTTTCATTTGTCGGTGCATTTTCTTTTGTTATTTCTACGTCTTCGTTTTTTTCAATTTTTATTTCATCTGTTGTTGTTTCTTGAATAATTGTTATTTCCTCAGAGGGTTTGTTTTCTGTTTCTTTTTTCTTCTCTTCGCGTCTTTTTAGTCGTGCTTCTAATCGCTTTTCTCGGGCAATTATTTTTTGCTCTTTTTCTTCGGTATCAGGTTTTGCATCTTCGGCAGATTTCGATTCGCGTTGTTTACGCCTTTCTTCCATACGTTTTTCCCGTGCTAAGAGTCTTTGTTCTCTTTCTTCTTTTTCTTTTTTTATGTCTTCATCGCTTTTTAATCTTTTCTCTTCTAAACGTTGCTTACGTTTTTCGTCTATTCTTTTTTCTCTTTCAGCCTGCCTTTTTTCTCGTTCTTTTATTTTTTTATCTTTATCAGATATTGTTTCTGCTTCTTGTTTTGCAAATATTTCGGCAACCTGTTCGGGCATCAGTCCTATGTTTTGGCTGTTTTTTTTGAGCTCGGTTATTGCGGGTATGAAAAAGTTTTCTATAAGTTTTTGGTGTATGTTTAGACCATGTTCTGACAGTAATGTTTTGTCTTTTTGAGTTACTCGTTTTTTGCGGCGTTTTTTTATTCTTTCCCGTATTTCTTTACGTGTATCGCTTTCTTCTTTTTTTTCTTTTATTACTTTTTCCTGTTTTACGGGAGCTTTAAGCTTTATAAGGTTGAAAAGCAGTTCTCTGTTAGGTACGGAAGCTGATACTTTAGCTACAAGTGAAGTGTAATCTTCAATGTTAACATTATTTGCGGCTTTGACGTAAAGCAAATTTGCTGTATGAAAAAAAGGATATTTTTTTACGACTTCGCTTAATTTATCAAGGTCTTCTTGCTTTAAATTGTATGGTGCTTCAATATATTCTATAATGTTTTTTATTTCCATAAGTTTTTATCTTTACCAGTTAACTACTGATTTATTAAAAATATCGTCGATAAGTTCCGTAACTATTTGTTCTGAAAGCTCATCTTCTATATCCGTTAAAAGCTTTGAGCTCTCATAATCTGCATATCTTGAGAAGTTTGTATCGAAATTAAATTTAGGGTTATTAATGCTTGTGTATTTTACATGAACTGTTATTGTAAGTCTGTTATATTCAGCTTGTTCATCTTTTGTTACGGCTACCGGTTTTGTATTATATCCTGTTATTTCGCCTTCAAAAACTAAGTCTCCGTTAAAATCTACAAGTTCCAGGTTAGTTTGTGAAATAAAACGATCTTTTAGTTTTTCGGTAAACAACTGGCTAAGATTCGGGTTGATAACGGCAGCTCTGTTCGGGAAAAATTTAACTGTAACAGTTTTGTCTTTAGGGTCTAGTGAAGCACCTGAAAGAGAGTATATTCCGCATCCTGAACTTAGAACGGATAAAGTAATTAATATTAAAATTAACTTTTTTTTCATTAAATTATTATATTCTTTTAAGCAGCGTTTTGTTTTTTTATTTAGCTTAAATTGTTATCGTAATAGGGTCTGAATCAAAATGTTTAAGTAGTAAGATTATACTCTTTTAACTTTCTATACAAAGTTCGTTCCGAAATTCCTAATTCTTCGGCGGCATACTTTCTTTTTCCCTTATGTTTTTCTAATGCTTTTTTTATCAGCTCTATTTCTTTATCTTTGAGAGACAATGATTCTTCAATAATTTCTTCGGTATCTTCTATCATAGACTTATCTTTTTCGAATTTATTCTTTTCAGAAACAGGATTAATAAAATTATCTGTATTTTTAATAAAATTTGAGTTACCGATATTTTGATTTGTTTTTTCAAAGATATCGGAAGACACGGTGACTGATGTTCCCGTATTTTTTGATACTTGGCTGATAATGGTTTTTAGTTCATTTATTTCATTTCGCATATCAAATAAAATCTTATAAAGAATTTCTCTCTCATTTGCAAAGTCTTCTTTATTTACGGAATTTTCGTAAATTGCAGGCAGGTTATGCCTTCCTTCATCAGGCAAATACTTTCTTAATGTTTCGGCACTTACAGTCCTTTTTTCTTCTATTACTGATATTTGTTCTGTTACGTTTTTTAATTGTCTGACATTTCCGCGCCACATATAATTTTCGAGCAGGTAAACGGCATCTTCTTCTAACCTTACGGGGGGCATTCTGTATTTTTCTGAAAAATCGCGAGCAAATTTTCTGAAAATAAGATAAATGTCTTCTTTTCTTTCTCTTAAAGGAGGAACAATAATAGGTACTGTATTTAGTCTGTAATAAAGGTCTTCTCTGAATTTTCCGTTATGAATTGCCTGCTGAAGATTTACGTTAGTAGCGGCAATTACTCTTACGTTAGTTTTCATAACTTGTGAAGAACCGACTTTTATGTATTCTCCTGTTTCTAAAACACGTAACAATCTAACTTGTGTAGAAAGAGGAAGTTCTCCCACTTCGTCAAGAAAAATAGTTCCGCCGTCGGCTTCTTCAAAATAACCTTTCCTGCTTTTTACGGCACCTGTAAATGAGCCTTTTTCGTGTCCGAATAATTCGGAATCAATAGTTCCTTCCGGTATTGCTCCGCAATTTACGGCAATGTAAGAATTGTGTTTTCTTGAACTCAGTTGATGTATTATTTGGGGAAATATTTCTTTTCCGGTTCCGCTTTCGCCGGATATGAGAACCGTTAAATCCGTAGGGGCAACCTGAACGGCTATGTCTATGGCTCTGTTTAGCCCCGGAGAGTTTCCTATAATTCCGAATCGTTGTTTTATTTGCTGTATAGTCATTCTTACATCTTTAAATCAAAAAAGTAATTTGTCTGCAAATTTGTCAATTTTACCTAAATTATGCAAACTGTGTAAAAATATACATTAATTTTGTATTTTGAAAAATGAAATATGATTTTTATGACATTTCGGCACTAAATTTAAATTTAAAATATATGAAAGTTATCGGAATAATTCCTGCGAGATACGGTTCTGTGCGATTTCCGGGAAAACCGTTGGCAGATATAGGCGGCAAAACTATGATAAGGCGAGTTTATGAGAACAGTGCCGAAGTTTTAGAAAATATTATTGTTGCGACTGATGATAAATTGATTTATGATGAGGTTGTAAGTTTCGGCGGTAAGGTTGTTATGACATCCGCAAAACATAAAAGCGGAACTGACAGATGTGCCGAAGCATTGAAAAAATATGAAATTACTAAAAATAAAGTTTTTGATATTGTTATTAATATACAAGGAGATGAGCCTTTTTTACATAAAGAACATTTGCAAAAATTAATTACTTGTTTTGATGACAGCAAAACTGAAATAGCTACTTTGGTCAAAAAAATTAATATAAATGAAGATGTTTTTGACCCCAATAAGCCTAAAGTTGTTTTTGATAAAAATAAAAAGGCAATATATTTCAGTCGCTCTGCAATTCCGTATTTAAGAAATTCAGAAAAAAAAGAATGGCATCTAAAACATAATTATTTTAAACACATAGGGATATATGCTTACAGGATAGATATTCTGAAAAAGATTACAAATTTAGATATTTCCGGATTGGAAATTGCAGAGTCTTTAGAGCAAAACAGATGGATTGAAAACGGTTTTAAAATAAAAATAGATATTACCGATAAGGAAAGCGTATCAATTGATACTCCTGCAGATTTAGATAGGCTTTTAAAAAAACTTTTTTAATTTATGGAAACCTTTTCAGAAAAACATCGTATAATATAAATAGACTAAGGTTGGATAATATGAAACGATTTTTTACTGTTTTACTTATATTTTTAATTGTTTTTTCTTTCGGAGATATTGTATATGCTCAAAGTTCAATTCAGATTCAAGAAAAGAATACGGTTATTGCCGTTAAATCAGATATTATAATTTATCCCAATCCTGTTACTGACAATAAATTTTATGTTAAGTCTGACAGGCTGATTAAAAAAGTTGAAGTTATTAATATTTTAGGGCAAAAAATTAAGACAGTAAACAATCAAACAGATATTCCGTATAACATTTTAGTTGAAACCGGAAACTTAAAAAAAGGAATGTATATGGTTCAGGTTACCTTAGACACAGGAGAAAAAATAATAAACAAAATTCTTATAAAATAATATTAATTCGTAAAAATTTAGGAATCAGCAGGATATTAAATTTTGCTGTTTTTTTTTTATAAAATAGACTTTTTTTTGAAACCTTTTTCCTGTTTTCCTCATTTTAACACCCAAAATCAAAAATGCGACTT
>CAMZKI010000212.1 GCA_947311125.1 uncultured Chlorobiota bacterium | reverse complement strand
GTACGATTAACTGGAAAAGTGAGAATATTGGACTAATAAAAGAAAAAGTAAAGTACAGAAGTAAGTGGAATCAGTAGAAACCGAGATTGAACGAAGATTAGAGGGTCAAATGGATAAGGTAAAGGGAATAAAAGTAAAATGAACGAAGTGGAAAAAATTAGGAGAAATAAATAGAAAAATCCAAAGTTATAAACTAAAAAAAAAAGACTAGACGATTAAGATAAATAGAATAAAAAAGATAATAAAAACAAATCAAAAACAAAGAAAAGTTCTAAAGCTAAAAATAAAGCAGAGGATAAAATTAAAGAACTGGAAGAGAAAATAAATGAACTTAACGACAGATATTTAAGACTTGTCGCAGAATATGATAATTACCGCAAACGCACTTTAAAAGAAAAAACGGAACTCATAAAAACAGCGGGAGAAGATACCCTGATTAATTTTCTGCCGGTGATGGATAATATTGACAGAGCTAAAAAATCCGTTGACGAAGCAAAAGATATTGAAGCCGTAAAAGAAGGTATTAACTTGATATACAAGCACCTTTATAATTTTCTTAAAGAACGCGGCATAAAAGAAATTAAAGCCGTAGGTGAAGTTTTTGATACCGATTTACACGAAGCCCTGACAAAAGTTCCGGCTGCGGAAGATGATATGAAAGGAAAAGTCGTTGATGTTATAGAAAAAGGATATAAAATGAACGACAAAGTATTAAGATACGCAAAAGTCGTCGTCGGAGAATAATTTTTCAGGTAAGTGCTATAAATTTTCAGAAAAATGCAAAACAGTTGTCTTTTTAACTAAATTTGCAGACAAAATAAAATTATGAGTAAGAGAGATTATTACGAAATATTAGGAGTTTCTAAAAATGCCGATAAAAGCGAAATAAAAAAAGCATACAGAAAAGTGGCGGTTAAGTATCATCCTGATAAAAACCCGGGAGATAAAGAAGCTGAAGAGAAATTTAAAGAAGCTGCCGAGGCTTATGAGGTTTTAAGTGATGACGAAAAACGTGCAAAATATGACAGGTTCGGACATTCTGCATTCGACGGAGCCGGAGGTTTCGGAGGCGGAGGCGGAATGACCGTAGAAGATATTTTTTCTCATTTCGGAGATATTTTCGGAGATATGGGCTTCGGAGGTTTCGGGGGGTTCGGAAGATCAACATCTTCAAGAAAAAGAGTAAGTAAAGGAACTAACATAAGAATTAGAGTAAAACTATCTTTAAAAGATATTTTATACGGAACAACAAAAAAAGTTAAAGTAAGAAAACATGTAAAATGCAGCTATTGTAACGGAACCGGAGCCGAAAACAACGAAGTTGAAACATGTTCGACATGTAACGGAAGAGGACAGGTGATAAGAGTACAAAATACCTTCCTGGGACAAATGCAGACAAGCTCAGTTTGTCCTTCTTGTCACGGACAAGGAACCATTATTAAACATAAATGCTCTCATTGTCACGGTGAGGGTATTGTAAAAGGCGAAGAAATAGTTCACGTAAACGTTCCCGCCGGAGTTTCGGAAGGAATGCAGATGAAATTGGGAGGCAAAGGAAATGCTGCAAGAAGAGGCGGAATTAACGGCGATTTAATAGTAATATTTGAAGAAGAAGAACACCCGGAATTAATACGCGATGAAAATGATTTACTTTACAATCTGCATATAAGTTTTCCGGATGCCGCACTCGGAACATCTGCCGAAATACCTGCAATAGACAATAAGGTTAAAATAAAAATACCGCCCGGAACTCAAAGCGGTAAAATATTAAGACTCAGAGGAAAAGGTTTACCGTCTTACGGAACTTACGGAAAAGGAGACATTCTGGTAAAAGTAAATGTTTGGACTCCGACTAATTTAACCAAAGAGGAAAAACGAATTCTTGAAAAATTAAAAGATTCCTCGAATTTTACTCCGAATCCCGAATCTGAAGACAAAAGTTTTTTTGACAGAGTTAAAAATATGTTTTAGTAAAAATAAAAAAGGTCATACATAAAATGGTATGACCTTTTTTATTGAATTACTTCTTTTTTTACTGCAAAACATCACGCAGATAAACTTTTACTTCTTTTCCGTTTTTATATTCAACAATATACACATCTGTAAGTCCGTAAGCATTTTTATAGTTTTTAGCTTCCTGAAAGTCCTTAAAACTGCCTATCGTATATTTATAGTAAACATTTGACCTATAAACTTTCACAGGCAAATCTGTTTTGTTTAACCTCTTAAGTTGAGATTCATTTGCAGGCAGAATTGAAGCCCCTATTTGCAGCCTGAACTCGTGCTTAACATTCCCGGTCGGCTGATAATTAACACCTGTGTTGCTGTAATCATTACTGTTAACGGCAACTTCAGTATTTTCGTTTTCGTCAGTCGTAATAATCTTATGATTAAACTTATAGCCGCTCTGCAAAGCAGGGTCGTTTACGCTGAAACTTCTTGTATCGAAATCTTCGGTATTCTTATTTTCAAATGTGTTGCCGGCGGTATAATCATCTTTCTCCACAGAATAATCTGCTGTTTCCCACCCGTTTAACAAAGCAAATACGGTACTTAAACCGTCAATTGCTTCAATTTCTTTTTGATGTGCCGTTTTTAACAATTCATAAGCCTCTTTCTCATTTTTCACCTCTCCGGCTTTAAGTCTGTTATAAATTGAAAGACGAAAATTACTTTTCGAATCCTGCATCAATTTGTTAAGATATTCCCGCTTATCACCGTCAGTTTTATCAACTGAAGATGTTAACTTTTTTTCATAAATCGTAAATATTATTCTGTAGTTGTCTGTAAAAACCGAAGAAGCACTTTTTGATTTTGACAATGCTTTAGAAATTTGCTTGCCGGAAAATAACTTCTCGGCAATATCAAAATCTTTCTGTGCCTTTTTAATTGCTTTAGAAGCATTTGTCAATTCCTCTTTATTTTTTTTATCAAATGTTTTCTTTATATCGTCAAAATACTTATTGTTTTGCCCGTTAAACACTAAAGCACTAAATAAGAAGAGTATAGAAAATAAATATTTATTCATTTTAATAAGATTTAAGTTAAGTTTAACATTACTGTAGTTTCATATCTTACCTGATTATACAATTATTATACAAATAATTTGCCGGAATAAACAAACCTCACTTCAAATAACAATATCTTTTCCGTAAAAAGTCTGTTATCCGGTATCAAATCATAAAACCTCAACAATTACAAAAAATTGAATTTGTAAATTAAACATATTTTTAAATACTGAAGCAAAATATTACATTTGTTGTTTGATTTTATACGTTAAATATCATAATATGAAATTCGTAAAACTGTTTATCGTTCTGTTTACAACCTTTTTTCTGTCCTGTAAAACCGAAAAAATTATTATTGACAAACCCGATAAATCTTCATACTCCGTTCAAGAGCCCGGCAATAACGATATAAAAACAGTTTTTGAAAAAGAAAAACTTATAAGCAGTTATAAAGCTTCAAATACAATTTACGTAAACCTTATAAACACTGAACTGCACATAAAATTTAATTATTCGGAAAAACAAGCATACGGAAAAGCAGTTATTACTTTAAAACCTCATTTTTATCCTACGGATTCAATTATTTTAGATGCCCGTGAATTTAACATTAGCAAAATCAACGTCAGTTATAAAAACAAAGAAATACATAACATATCATATTCATATAAAAACAACAAAATAAATATAAAACTTGACAAAAATTATACACGAAACGACACTCTGAAAATTTACGTTGATTATACCGCCAATCCCGAAAAAGTTAAACCGGGAGGTTCGTGGGCAATACACTCAAACAAAGGACTTTATTTCATAAATGCAGATACGGATAATCCTCAAATCTGGACACAGGGCGAAACACAGTCAAACTCTTGCTGGTTTCCTACAATTGACTCTCCGAATCAAAAAATGACACAAGATTTTTATATTACCGTAAGAAACGATTTCATTTCTCTGTCAAACGGAAAGTTAATAAGTTCTGTAGCAAATGAAGACAGTACACGCACCGACTATTGGCGACAGGATATACCTCACGCACCGTATCTGGCGATGATAGCTGCAGGTAAATTTTCAGTAATAAAAGATTGGTGGAGAAACATATCGTTAGATGTTTATGTCGAAGAAGATAAAAAAGAAAAAGCCGAAAAAATATTTAAAAATACATCTGAAATGATAGAGTTTTATTCCCGAATCTTAAATTACGACTTCCCTTGGGATAAATATTCGCAAATTGTTGTTAAGAATTTCGTTTCCGGAGCAATGGAAAACACAGGAGCCGTAGTTTTCGGAGAATTTATCCTTAACTTCAGAAACGAGCAGCACCGAATAAAAAACGAATCCGTAGTTGCTCATGAATTATCACACCATTGGTTCGGCGACCTCGTAACCTGCGAATCGTGGGCAAACCTGCCGCTTAACGAGTCTTTTGCAACTTATTTTGAATACCTCTGGATAGAGCACAAATACGGCAGGTTTGAAGCCGACAATCATATATCCGATAACTTTAACGAATATAATTTCGAACGATTCTTTAAAAACAAAGATTTAATCAGATTTTATTATAAACACAGAGATAATATGTTCGATGCTCATTCGTATCAAAAAGGCGGTCTGATACTTCATATGCTGCGATATACCGTAGGCGATGATGCTTTTTTCAAGGCATTGAATTTATACCTTAAAACAAATGAATACAAAGCGGTTGAAATTCATAATCTGCGTTTAGCTTTTGAAGAAGTTACCGGTGAAGATTTAAATTGGTTCTTCAACGAATGGTTCTTAAATAAAGGCATACCGGAGCTTAAAATTACTTACGGCTATATTCCGGAAACAAAAAAAGCAAGCATAAAAATAGAACAAACTCAAAACTTAAATAAAGCCCCTCTCTACAAAATAAAAACTTCTGTTGATATTTATTTTCCGGACACGCTTATCAACAAAAAAATTGTTTTAACAAAGCAAACGCAAATTTTTGAATTCACTGTTAAAGAAAAACCTTTATTTATAAATTTTGACCCGAACAATGCAATTCTTTGCAAAAAAGATGAAAACTATACAATAACCGAATACACAAACATACTTGATAAAGCTCCGCTTTATTCCGATAAAATTGATGCTTTTAATGCTCTTATTTACACCCGTTCACACAAACTAAACAAAATATACTTGAGACTTGCACGGCACCCCTATTGGAAATTCAGATATAAAGCAATTTCAGGTTTTAATAAAAACATTGAAACCGATAAAATCCTAATCGACAAATTCGTCAAAGTCCTGAAAGAAATCAGTAAAAGCGATAAAAATATAAAAGTAAGAAATTTAGCTGCAAAAAAATTAAAAAATTTATGATATAATTTTATTTTTATAAATTCAGAAACTGAATACTTTAAATATTTAAAAAAAATCGCTTTACCCCCGGTTAGATTTTCGGGCTTAAAGTAATAAATTGAAAAAATATATTAATTTATAAAATCAATTAAACCCGAAAACATAACAATTTACCCAAACCCTTCCGAAGGAATTTATGCAATAAACATTAATAACGAACTTTCAACTTTACAAACTTTCAACTAATATAATTCAAAGGCTAACAATCATCTAAAAAATAATTTACTTTTTTTTTTCTTTTCTTTGTGTTAGATTTAATGGTATGTAGAAAAAATTTAACAGTTATTTCTTTAATTGAAAGTTTTTGCACCAGAAGAAAATATATTTGAAAAACTATAACTTATTTAAACCCTGTTTTAC
>CAMZKI010000211.1 GCA_947311125.1 uncultured Chlorobiota bacterium | reverse complement strand
ACTCAACATATACAGTATAATAATTTATTAAATTTTCTATCAGAGGATCAGTTATATAATCTAAATTCCAATTTGAATAATATCCATATCCAGTATATCCGACTCTATACGCATCAACATAATATTTTATCGGTTGTAAATCTGTAAAAGTTATTTCGCCTTTATTATCTGTATTTCCAAAATCAATAACATTTTCAAAATTATCCCAATCTGATTGATTTGTAAATAATTTAATCTGACAATCACTAACTGGTAACATTCCATCAATATTATATACTGTAATAACAAGGTCTGTTGTTTGTTTTGTTTCTACAGTTAGTGTCTCTGTATAAGTATCACTATATTTTCCTTTTTTAGAATATGTAGTTAATGAGACTTCATATGTTCCTGCGGTATTAAATGTATGTGAAGGAGAATATTCATAACTAAAATTACCGTCTGAAAAACTCCAAAGATAGCTATAACCATCCAAAGATGAATTTGTAAAGTAAACAGTTTCTCCTTCATATATTGAGGAACTTGACATAGTAAACATCGCTTCAGGCTGTTTTTGACAACTTGCAAAAGTCACGAGGATAATTCCAAGAGTCACGATTTTAAACACATTATTATTTTTCATTTTTTATATTTTTATTACTCCCAGCCCCCAAAAAGTATGTTTATAAAAATTAAAAAGCGTGGAAACTGTAACTTACCTGAAATCGAGGTATCGCCAAACACCCACACTGACAAATAAGAACAGCCCACGCCGTAGCGTGAACATTAATCTTATTTCTTGCCAGTGTTATAGAAATTGGCGATTTCCGACTTCAAGAAAATAAGCTAACGCTTTTTAGTTTAATATTTTATCTGCTTTATGTCATAAATAATTATTTTTCTGATTTTGTTTTCACAAATATATAAAAAATTTTAGACAGCAAAAAATCATTTCCCAATAAAAACAAAAATCTTATTTTTGTAATCTTTCAAAGAAAAATTATAAACAAATTAAGTTTTTAAAGCATCAAATATCAATTATTTTTTGTAAAAAATTTGGCAATGAGTAAAACTGCAAAAATAAAAGTTAAGGATAAAATAATTTCAATCGTTAAAAAAGACGAACAGGATTACATTTGCTTAACTGATATGCTTAAAGCAAAAGACGGCAGTTTTTTCATTACGGATTGGTTAAGAAACAGAAACACTCTTGAATTTTTGAGTGTTTGGGAAAAGATAAATAACCCGAATTTTAATTATGGCGAATTCGCCATAATTAGAAATCAATCGGGATTGAATAGTTTTAAAGTAAGTGTAAAAGAATGGGTTGAAAAAACCAATGCAACAGGTATTTTTTCAAAAGCCGGAAGATACGGCGGAACCTATGCCCATAAAGATATTGCTTTTGAATTCGGAACTTGGATCAGCCCGACTTTTAAATTGTATTTGATAACTGAATATCAGCGATTAAAAGAAATAGAAACCAATCAATACAATCTTGAATGGAATTTTAAACGAATAATAAGTAAAGCGAATTATCACATTCATACGGATGCTGTAAAAAATCATATCCTGCCTCAAAAAAATTATGACAAGGATAAAGAATGGTTAATTTATGCAGAAGAAGCTGATTTATTAAATGTTGCCCTTTTTAACTGTACGGCAAAAGATTGGAGAGAAGCAAATCCTAAATTTGCCGAACAAGAAATGAATATCAGAGACATTGCAAGTATTAATGAATTGGCTGTTTTATCAAATCTTGAAAGTTTGAATGCAGAAATGATAAAATCGGGAGTTGAACGCAAAGAGAGATATGAAAAATTAAAAGAAATTGCCGTTTATCAATTGACTATCTTGAATGAAAAAAATTTTATAAAAGCTTTGAAAAAACTAAATAATGAAGTTTATATTAAAAACAAGTTGAAAAATAAATAACGACACACTGACAAAACATATAAAATTATAACGAACAAAGTACTCTGAATTAGAAATTATAAACTTTATAAAACCAAATCCTCAATTTCAAATTACAAAAAATATGAAACAACTTATAGAATGTGTACCGAATTTCAGCGAAGGACGTGATATGACGGTTATAAAACAAATAACCGATGTGATAGAAGCCGTTGAAGGCGTAAAACTTTTAGATGTCGATCCGGGAAAAGCTACCAACCGAACGGTTGTAACTTTTGTAGGAACACCCGATGAAGTTATCGAAGCCGCTTTTTCGGCAATAAAAAAAGCAAGCGAAGTGATTGATATGAGCAAACACCACGGCGAACATCCGCGTTTCGGGGCAACCGATGTGTGCCCGCTTGTGCCTATTTCGGGCATTACAATGGAAGAAACCGTAAAATATGCACATAAATTGGCGGAGCGTGTCGGAAATGAACTCGGAATTCCGGTTTATTGCTACGAATTTGCCGCAAAAGAAGAAAAACGCCGTAATTTGGCATATTGTCGTGCCGGCGAATACGAGGGCTTAAAAGAGAAACTCTCCGACCCGAAAATGAAACCAGACTACGGTCCTGCCGAATTTAACGAACACGTTCAAAAAACCGGAGCAACGGCAATAAGTGCCCGTAATTTTTTGGTGGCTTACAACGTTAATTTGAATACTACTTCAACAAGACGTGCCAATGCAATTGCCTTTGACGTAAGAGAAAACGGCAGAGCAAAAAAAGTGAACGGTAAAATCGTAAAAGACGAAAACGGAAATACGGTAAGAATACCCGGAACGCTTAAAAAAGTTAAAGCAATCGGCTGGTATATAGAAGAATACGGCATTGCACAAATTTCAATGAACTTAACTGACATTACCGTAACATCGGTTCATAAAGCTTATGAAGAAGTTAAAAAAAGTGCCGAAAAAAGAGGTGTTCGCGTAAGCGGTTCGGAACTTGTGGGTTTAATTCCGCTTAAAGCGATATTGGATGCCGGAAAATTTTATCTTAAAATGCAACAACGTTCCGTAGGTATTGCCGATTCGGAAATTATAAAAATTGCTGTAAAATCTTTGGGACTTGACGAGCTTAAACCCTTTATTCCGGAAGAACGAATTATTGAATACGTTATGGAAGACAAAAATTCCAAACCGCTTATCAATATGAAGCTCAATGATTTTGCCGACTTAACAGGTTCAGAATTTCCGGCACCGGGCGGCGGTTCCATATCGGCATATATGGGTGCTTTGGGTGCGGCATTGGGAACAATGGTCGCCAATCTTTCGGCACACAAACGCGGCTGGGACGACCGCTGGGAAGAATTTTCCGATTGGGCGGAAAAAGGTGCATACTACTACAAAGCACTTGTAAATACGGTTGACGAAGACACCGATGCGTTTAACAAAATTATGGATGCCTTTCGTTTGCCTAAAAAAACCGAAGCCGAAAAAGCAGCGAGGCACAAAGCGATACAAGATGCCACTAAAAATGCCATTAACGTTCCGTTTAAAATTATGGAATTGGCATACGGTTCAATGGAAGTGATGAAAGCTATGGCTGAAATCGGTTTGCAAGCGTCCGTGAGCGATGCAGGTGTAGGTGCTTTGGCTGCAAGAGCTGCCGTGCAAGGTGCTTTTATGAACGTAAAAATTAATATGGCAGATTTGGAAGATAAAGAATTTGCCGCTGAAAAATTAAAATCCGGAAACGAAATTTTTAAAAAAGCAATCGCTCTGGAAAAAGAAATTGTCGCGATGGTTGAGGAAAAAATCTCGTAATTCCGTATAACTCTTATCTTAAACCTGTCTCTTAAGAAGGCAGGTTTGTTTTATAATACTAAAAAATATAATATGAAGTCTTTTTTAAAAAAAACAATAACAATTTTACCGATTATTTTAATCAGTTTATCAGTATTTTCTCAAAATGATACTACCGAAATAATAATAATGCATACCAATGATATGCATGCAAAAATTGATAATTTTGCTCAACTGAAAACCGTAGTTGACAAATACAAAGCAGAATATGAAAATGTCTACCTGTTCTCGGCAGGCGACATATTTACGGGAAACCCGGTTGTTGACCAATACGAAGACCCCGGCTACCCTATGATTTATCTTATGAATAAAATGCCCTATGACATTTCTTGCATAGGTAATCACGAATTTGATTACGGGCAGGCAAAACTTAACGAACGCATAAAACAGGCAAGTTTCCCTTTTATTTCGGCAAATATCGAAACTTCAAAAAATGCTGTTTTCAAACAACCTTCCGGTTATTATAAATTCACGACAAAAAACGGAATTACAATAGGCGTTTTAGGCCTTTTACAAACCGGTAAAAACGGATATCCGGATTCAAGTCCTTTAAAAATGAAAAACATTATTTTTCATAATCCGCTTAAATATGTCGAAAAATATAAAACTTACAAAGACTCTTCGGATATTTTTATATGTCTGAGCCACCTCGGACTTGAAACAGACGAAAAATTAGCCGAAGAATTTCCTTTTTTTGATGTTATTATAGGTGCTCACTCCCACTCTACGCTGCAAAAAGGTATTCATAAAAATAATACTTTTATTTTGCAGGCAGGTTCGTATCTTAAATATTGCGGTGTTCTTACATTAAAAGTTGCAGACCGTAAAATAGTTTCGGAAAAAGATACTCTGATAAACTTGTACAAGCAAAATAAAAATCCGGAAATATCAAAACTCATTAAAGATTTCAATAATAATCCGGGACTAAACAAAGTTATAGGTAAAGCAGAAAAAGCCTTAACGGGTAAAGACGAGCTCGGCTCAATGATGACAGATGCAATGCGTGATACTTTAAAATGCGACATAGCTTTCCAAAACAACGGAGGCATTCGTATTCACGAGATACCGGAAGGCAATATCCTCGTAAAACAGGTTTTTGAACTCTCTCCGTTCGGAAATACTTTCGTAACATACAAAATGTGTCCGATAAAAATAAAAAAACTCATAAAATATGCTTACGAAATACACAATAAAAATGCTTTGCAGGTAAGCGGAATTAATATAGAACTGATAACTGAAAAAAATAGCCTGAAAAAAATAATTTTAAAAGATAAAAACGGAAAGAAATTACCCTTTAAATTTTATACCGTAGCCGT
>CAMZKI010000210.1 GCA_947311125.1 uncultured Chlorobiota bacterium | reverse complement strand
TTTTATTTAAAATATATTTTGATTTTTTCAACAAACTTATCCGGCGGATTTACAGGTCTGCCGGTTTTCATATCAACAAAAACCAATACAGTATTTCCCGTATTTATTAATTTACCTTGTTCATTAAAAACCTCGTATTCAAATTCCATTTTTTTAGTCGGGAAATTTTTAACAATAACTTTTATTGTTAGTTCTTCGTCATAATATGCAGGGCGTATGTATTTTACATTCAACGAAGCAACAGGCATCATAATACCGTTTCTTTCCATTTCTTTATATGACCAACCGATTTTTCTAATCATATCGGTTCTTGCAACTTCGTAATATAGCGGATAATTTCCGTAATAAACATAACCCATTTGGTCTGTTTCTCCGTAGCGAACTCTTAATTTTGTTTCTGATATCAACATTTTATTAAATTAAATGTAAAAAGCCGAAAAAGCTATGAGTAAAATAATGAAAACAAACTTATAATTAACTCATAATTTATAATTCATAACTCATAATTAATATCTTTGTCGCAAAACTAAAAAAAAGAAACTAATGGCAGAAAAAAGACCTTATATATTAGTAACAAATGACGACGGAATAACCGCAAAAGGTTTAAGAATTTTAATTAATACCGCAAAAAAGTTTGGCGATGTTCTGGTTGTAGCACCGGATTCTCACCAGTCTGCAAAATCGCATTCCATAACGCAAGCCGCTCCTATACGCTTTGATAAAATTTTTGAAGAAAACGGTTATTCTGAGTATTCCGTATCAGGCACACCGGTAGATTGTGTCAAATTAGCCTTACATGAATTATCTGATAAAAAACCCGATTTAATACTTTCGGGTATTAATCACGGAGCAAACACTTCGGTAAGCGTATTGTATTCCGGAACGATGGCGGCGGCAATTGAAGGCGGTTTGCATAATATTAAATCAATCGGTTTTTCGGTTGACAACCATTCTTCCGAAGCTGATTTTTCTCCCGTTATTCCGTATATGGAAAAAATTATTGAAGAAGTTATTGAAAAAGAGTTACCGAACGGTGTAAGCTTAAACGTTAATTTTCCCGATGTTACAAAAGTTGAAGTAAAAGGAATAAAAACAATGCGGGGAGCAAACGGAGTTTGGGGAGAAAACTTTATTCCCGCAAACGACCCGCATAAGCGAAATTTTGTTTGGATAACCGGAAAGTTAACAAATTATGACGAAGGGAAAGAAGACACGGATTTGTTTTATATTGAAAACGGATATGCAACCGTAACTCCCGTAAAGGTTGATTTTAATTACTATTCTTTTATTGATGAACTGTCAACGTGGGATTTTAACGGTTAACATTTTGCATTTTTACTTTATTGATGACAGAAAGGAAAAAAATAATAGTTTCCGTAACCAACGACCTTGTTGCCGACAGTCGAGTTCATAAAATTGTCGAATCATTGACTGAATTAGGGTTTGATGCTTTGCTTGTCGGAAGAAAATTAAAAAACAGTTTTCCCGTTAAAAGAGAATACGAAACAAAACGTTTCAGGCTTATTTTCAATAAAGGTTTTTTGTTTTATGCCTGTTACAATATTCGACTTTTTTTCTTTCTGCTTTTCGCGAAAGCGGATATTTTTTTATCGAACGATTTGGACACATTACCTGCAAATTTCGTGGCTTCAAAAATCAGAAAAAAGAAGTTGGTTTACGACAGCCACGAATATTTTACCGAAGTGCCCGAATTGATAAATCGACCTAAAATAAAGCGAATTTGGGAGAGGATTGAAGAAGGTATTTTGCCGAAAATAAAATATTCTTATACTGTATGTAATTCTATTGCAGATGTTTACAATGAAAAATATGGCGTTGAGATGAAAGTTGTTCGTAATATTCCCGAATGTGAATTGTTGATGAGTAAAATAAATGTTGTTTTACCGGAAACGGTGAAGAATAAAAAAATTATATTATATCAGGGAAGTGTAAATACCGGACGGGGGACGGAGCATGTTATCGAAGCAATGCAATATGTCAGTAATGCCGTGTTTATTATAATAGGAAACGGAGACATAAAAGAGAAACTGCAACAAAAAGTAAACGATTTAAAATTAGAAAAAAAAGTGTTGTTTATCGGAAGATTACCTTTTGATAAGTTGCCTGCATACACAAAACTTGCCGATATAGGAATTTCTCTTGAAGAAAATACAGGGTTAAATTATTATTACGCCCTTCCTAATAAATTATTCGATTACATTAGAGCAAACCTGCCTGTTCTTGTAAGCCGTTTGCCGGAAATTGAAAGTATTGTAAAGACTTATGATATCGGTTGTTTTATCGAAGACCATAACCCGAAACATATTGCCGAAAAAATAAACTATATGCTTAATTCTTCCGAAGAATATCAAAAATGGAAGGAAAACCTTAAAAAAGCATCTGCCGAACTTTGTTGGGAAGATGAAGAGCAGGTCTTAAAAGATATTTTTATTCCTTTAAAGGATTTATGAAAATAAAAATTCAAATACCGAATAACAATATCTCCGAAAGAAAATACATAATTGATGTATTATTTTCCGAATTTATCGGTATTGAATATTCTGTTGAAAT
>CAMZKI010000209.1 GCA_947311125.1 uncultured Chlorobiota bacterium | reverse complement strand
TTTGACATAGTCCGGGAAGTAAAATATTGTATTACTTAATTTTTATTTTTTGTTTATTAACTACCATATTATAACCTTCGACTATAACCTTATCTCCGACATTTAACCCTTCTGTTACCATAACTTTATCGCCTATAATATAGGATGTTTTGATATACCTCTTTTGTGCCGTATATTCGTCTCCGTTTTTTTCAGCCGTAAAAACATATTCTCCTTTTCTGTCTTTTTTTACGACAACAGATGGTATTGCCAAGCTGCTGCCTTTATAGTCAGACAGTTGAAGCTCTGCGACCATATTCGGTTTAATTTTATTGTCTTTATTTATAAAATCTGCCTGAACTTTAAAAGTTCTGTTAACAGGATTTATGACATTTCCCGTTCGGGATATTTTTGTTTTAATTATTAAACCGGGATAAGAGGGAAAACTTATAACAACGGAATCTCCCTTATGAACATACGGAACATATTTTTCGGATACATCGGCTACAGCTTCCATTTTACGGAGGTTAACAAGATTTATTACCTGTCTTCCGGGCGCCGCAGGTTCGCCTTCTTTAAGGTAAATTTCATCAACAATTCCGGGAATAGGGGCTTTTATCACAGTAAGTTCTAATTGTGCTTTTAATGTATTAATTTTTGCCTCCAAACTTTCTTTTTTATTTTTTGCCTGCAGGTAGTCAAGCTCTTTCCCCACTTTTTGTTCCCAAAGCTCTTTCTGTTTTTCATACATAACAGTTGCAAGTTTCAATCCTGTCTTGACCTCTTCTATGCTGCTGCGAATAACTGTTGCGTTGAGCGTAACCAGCAATTGACCCTTTTTCACGTATTGACCTTCCTTAACATATATTTTTTTTATTTGTCCGTTCATTTCCGGAGAAACATATGCCTGTTCTTTCGCTTTAACATATGCGGTAGCTCTTATATAATGGGTTAATTCTTCTCTTTTCAATTCGTCAACTCTTACGTTTACATAATGTTCGCTTATGTCAGTTTTGTTTTGTTTTTTAAGTTGCTTTTGTAACTCTGCTGTTTTTTGTTTATACTCAAAAATTTGGTTTTGAATATCTTCAGGATTTTTTTCTTTTCGACAGGCACCGACAGAGATAATTGTTATAAATAATATCAGACTTATTTTTTTCATTTTAGTGTGTTATTTTTTAAAGTTATTTGTTTTTATAATTCAATATCTTTTACAAAAGATTCATTATTTTTTTGAGTTTTATATGTTTCTCTATCAAATCATTCAATGATTGATAATATTCCGTAAGAGCCTCAAAATATTGTGTTTGTGTTTGCGTAAAGGTAAGGCTCGAAACTGTTCCTGCTTTATATTTTATTAAAGTATTTTTATATATTTTTTCTGCCAAATATCTGTTTTCAGACTTATTTTTAACGGTATTTAAAGCTATTTGGTAGTCTGCCCTTGTCTGTGCATTATCAAGCAATATTGCTTGTTCCGTCTTTTTTCTGAGGTTTCGTGTTTTTTCAAGTTCAAATTGAGCTTGCTTAACTTTGGCATAGCGTTGTCCGCTGCTGAAAATCGGAATATTAATCTGAACTCCCCATAATGAAGTAGGATACCAATTTTCACTTTCCGTGATTAAATCAAAAGAATCCGTTAAAGCTTTTTTACTGTAAGAATAAAATGCCGCAATACTCGGCAAGTATTTTGTTTTTTCGCGCTGCAAACTTAAATCCGAAAGGTTTTCCTGTATTCTGACAAGCTTGTAATCAAGATTTTGATTTACGTTAAATTCCTCTGTTAAGATATTGCTTTCTTCAATTTCACTTACGGCATCACTCAAACTTCCCGATATTGAAATATCCTTGTCATAATCTATACCTGCCTGAAATTTAAGAAGCTTATAAAGCAACTCTTTTTGTTTTTTAAAAGATATAAGAGAGTTTTCGGTTTTTTGCATATTTAATTTAAGTTGCTCAGTATCTGTCTCTTCTGCAAATCCCATTTTATAGTATGCTTCTGTTTCTTCATAAAGTTTTTTTACGTTTTTGTATATTGAATCCAATACATTGATACTTTCTTCTGTAATCAGGATAAGATACCAGGTTTTCTCAACATTCTGCTTAACTTGTGATATATTGTTTTCTTTCAATTGTTCAGACAAGCTTAAATATATTTTTGACGCTCTTAATCCGACTATATACTCTCCGCTGAAAACAAGTTGATTTGCAGATATGTTCCAGTCAATATTATGCTTACTTCCGAACTGAACAGGAATTTTTCCTCCGGGCTGATACGGTACCAAAGGTGTTAAGCCGAAGGCATTGGTATTTACATCAAAAACTGCCGGAGCAATAAAATTAGGCATTAATTGTGTCGGAATATCAGTAAAATTTTGATAATTGGCAGAACCGGAAATTTGAGGCAAACCTATTGCCGTAGTTTCCCATTTTTTAGCTTTAGCTTTTTTTATTTCCAAATCAGCGTTTTTAATATCATAACTGTTTTTAACAGCATACTCTTTAAGTTCTTCCAGAGTAAAACTTAAAGAAGAATCAGAAACAGTAACTTGAGAATATACTCGGATACTGAATAAAAAAAGCAGAGCAATTAATATAATAATTTTAAAAATTTTCATTATTCCGAATCTTTAATTTTGTTTTTAAACATCTCTAAACCTTTTGGAGTGCAAATTGCACGCATATGATATAACAGCATATATTTTACTGCTTTAGGCTTCATAAATTCTTTATAAGAAACCACGGAATTTTCAATTTTCTGTACTTGAAAAATAACCCTTTGTTTTGCAACA
>CAMZKI010000208.1 GCA_947311125.1 uncultured Chlorobiota bacterium | reverse complement strand
TAATGATATTAACAGAATTTTAGCAACTGTTCCGGGTGTTAATATTCGGGAGGAAGATGGTTTTGGGCTGTTCCCGAATATAGGGCTCAGAGGTACCGGTGTTGAAAGAAATACAAAAATAACAGTTATGGAGGACGGTGTTCTGGCAGCTCCTGCACCGTACTCTGCACCTGCAGCCTATTATTTCCCTGCAGCGGGAAGAATGCAGGGGATAGAGATTATAAAGGGTAGTAGCCAGATAGAGTACGGACCTTATACAACCGGAGGAGCAATAAATTTAATTTCAACTCAAATACCTGAAGACTTTTTCGGGAGAATGAAAATTAAAGGCGGCAGCTTTGGAACATATAACGTACACTCAATTATAGGAGACTCGTATAATAATTTTGCATATCTTGCCGAAATATTTCAATATGGCTCAAACGGGTTTAAAAAAATTGATATGCCGGAAAATAAAGGATATGAAAGAAACTCCGGATTTGAAAAACACGATTATCTTATTAAGTTTCGTTTAAATACAAACCCTGATGGTAAGATATATCAATTGCTTGATTTTAAAGCAGGCTTATCGACAGGAGCAATAAATGAAACTTATCTCGGTCTTACTCCCGAAGATTTTAAAATAAATCCTGTCAGAAGATATGCGGCCTCTCAAGTTGATGAAATCAATACGGTTCAATCTCAGTTTTCGGTAACACATAAAATAAAGCTTTCAGATTTCTTGAATATAACAACTATTGCATACCGGACAAATTTTAAACGGAATTGGTATAAATTAGACAGTGTTGAAGACAGTTTGGGGCGTAAAATAAAGATAGGAGAGGTATTAGAAAATCATACGGAGTTCTATGATATATATCAAAAAATAACCGGAGATAATTCGTTCCCCGGATATATACTGCATGTTAAAGCAAATAACAGGGAATATTACTCTAAGGGAATTCAAACAACAGTTATTTTTAATTTTAATACATCAGATGTAAAACATAATGTAAAAATCGGAGTAAGATTTCACCAATATCAAATAGATCGTTTTCAATGGATTGATGAATATGTTATGACTGAATGGCTTATGAGGTTGAAGAAAGCAGGTATTCACGGTGATGAAAGCAATAAAATTGAAACGGCAAATGCCGCAGCTTCTTTTATTCGGTATAAATTTAAAAAGGGAAAACTTACACTTTCTCCGGGTTTAAGGTTTGAAAACATTTCTCAAACAGGTATAGATTACGGAACAGGAGACACAGAGCGCATAGGTTATAATTTAAAAGATAGAACTAATATTGTAAATGTTTTTATGCCGGGAATGGGTATTGATTACAAATTTAATAGTTCTGTAAATTCATTTGCGGCAATACATAAAGGATTTGCACCGCCGGGATCCAAACCTGAAGTAAAACCGGAAGAAAGTATAAACTATGAAACGGGGGTTAGGTTTTCTAAAAACGGACTTTTTTGGCAGTCAGTATTTTTTTTTAATGATTATAAAAACCTGCTTGGTTCAGATCTTGAAGCTGCGGGCGGAAACGGAACTAACGAACAATTCAACGGCGGTGCGGTAAAAACAAAAGGCATAGAATTTAATATGACATACGATTTGTTTTTTAAGGATAAAAGCAGCAAAATCAGTCTACCTGTTTCATTGGTATATACCTATACTGATGCCAGGTTTCAAAATAGCTTTAAAAGTGCTTTTGAGGGGTGGGGAGAGGTTAGTGCGGGCGATTTTTTTCCGTATATGGCTAAAAACAGACTTACGGCAACTGCAAGTTTGGAACACCAAAAATTCGGATTAAATGCAAACGGTATATATTCGGATGCTATGAGAATAAAACCGGGACAGGGTAATATCTCGGACAACGAAAAAACAGATACTTTTTTTATAATTGACCTCAGCGGATATTATAAAATTAAAAAAAATATCAAGATATTTATAGATATTACAAATCTGACAAATAAGATATATATAGTAACAAGGCGACCTGCAGGTTTAAGACCTTCAATGCCGAGAGCAATTAATATAGGGTTGTCGGCAGAATTTTAACAGGATAATCAAGTGAATATTATAACCTTTTTCATAAATTATTTCAGTTCAAACAAAAAATATTAAATTTGGAAAAATAAACGATACTGAAAAACAGGTAATATGTCAGAGCAAAAACCCTCAGTTTTAATAATATACACAGGAGGAACAATCGGAATGATAGTAAACCCGGAAACAGGTTCATTTAAACCTTTTGATTTTAACAGTATTTCGAAACAAATTCCGGCATTACAAAGTTTCGGCTATCGCCTGGAAACTATATCATTTAAAAAACCTATTGACTCGGCAGCATTAAAACCGGATACTTGGATAAAATTAGCCGAGATACTTAAAGAAAATCATTCCGAATTTGACGGCTTTGTTATTCTGCACGGAACTGATACAATGGCATATACAGCCTCAGCTTTGAGTTTTATGCTGCAGGATTTTTACAAACCGGTTATTCTTACAGGTTCTCAACTTCCCGTAGAAATGCTCAGAACAGACGGAAAAGAAAACCTTATAACGGCAGTTGAAATTGCAGCTGCCAAAAAAGATGACAGTCCGATTGTTCCGGAAGTATGTATTTATTTTGACAATAAACTTTTCAGAGGTAACAGAACAACAAAAAAAAATGCAGAATATTTTGATGCTTTTGACTCTCCTAATTATCCTTATCTTGCAGAAGCAGGAATTAAAATAAAATATGACACAAAATATATAAAGTATCCGGAATATAGTAAGGTGCCGACAATACATACTAATATTGATACAAATATAGCTCTAATCAAACTGTTTCCGGGCATAACCGAAAAATACATTAAAACAGTGCTGGCAACTCCTGGCTTAAAAGCAATTGTTCTGGAAACTTACGGTTCCGGTAATGCCCCTGTCGATGAATGGTTTACAGTCATGATTAAACAAGTAAATGATAAAGGCATAATAGTAATTAACATATCTCAATGTGTAGGAGGAACCGTAGCAATGGGGAAATACGAAACAAGCAGGCATTTAATTGATGCAGGAGTTATAAGCGGTTTTGATATGACAACAGAAGCTGCCGTTACAAAGCTTATGTATCTTCTTGGGCTGAAATTAAGCCAAAAAGACATAAAAAAATATCTGCAGGTTTCGTATTTCCCCATTGCTACGGTTCCTCCTACACATTGAGATATGTTAATTACTATTATGCCTTTATCATTTACTTGTTTAATCATGACTGTAAACCATTCATCGACAGG
>CAMZKI010000207.1 GCA_947311125.1 uncultured Chlorobiota bacterium | reverse complement strand
TTTAAAATATTATTTTCATCTTCATTATTTCCTGTATATTTAACTTTAAATCCTGTTTTTTCTAATTGCGTAAGTATCTCATTAACTGTCGTCCCCCCTATTCTTGCCGCATCTTTTACGCTTACTCTCGGAGCAAACAACTTTCTCAGAAAAGGGTTCTCAAGTTTTTTAAAATTTCTGTTAACAGAAGCTATTACTTCAATTGCTTTCTTATCGGCGTTAATAATTTCTGATATTTTTGTCTTTTCCGTAATTATCACCTTTATTTAGATTAAATAAGTTTAACAATGCAAAGATATACTATTTAAAACTACGAAACAATACCTAATTATAGGTATATATATCTTTTAATACAAATATCTGAAAATAATATTGTTGCAAGCTTAATTTTTATAAAAATACGATTTTCAGAGGCTTTTTAATATATTTTACGATTTTTTAAATACAGGTTTTATGTTGTTTTTAAAGTAATATGTTATATTTTTGCAGAGCAAATGAATAAAAACTAAAATAATGTCAAAAGGAATAAGATCAAGACAGGAGGATTACTCAAAATGGTATAACGATATAGTTATTAAAGCTGATTTAGCAGAAAATTCGGGAGTCAGAGGCAGTATGGTAATAAAACCTTACGGATACGCAATTTGGGAAAAAATGAAAGAACAATTAGATAAAATGTTCAAAGAAACCGGACACCAAAATGCATATTTCCCTTTATTTATCCCAAAATCATATTTTACGAAAGAAGCAAGCCATGTTGACGGGTTTGCAAAAGAATGTGCGGTTGTTACTCACTATCGCCTTAAAACAAATGAAAAAGGAGAAATAGTAGTTGATGAGAATGCAAAACTTGAAGAAGAATTAATTGTACGTCCTACATCAGAAACCATCATCTGGAGCACATACAAAAAATGGATTCACTCATACAGAGACTTACCCATACTCATAAATCAGTGGGCAAATGTTGTAAGATGGGAAATGAGAACAAGATTATTTTTAAGAACTGCAGAATTCCTCTGGCAGGAAGGACATACGGCACACGCAACTGCCGAAGAGGCAATAGCCGAAACGAAGCAAATGCTTGACATATATGCCGAATTTGCCGAAAAATGGATGGCAATGCCTGTAATAAAAGGTGCAAAATCTGAGTCCGAGCGTTTTGCCGGAGCTTTAGATACATTATCGATTGAAGCAATGATGCAAGACGGTAAAGCACTGCAAGCCGGAACATCACACTTTTTGGGACAAAATTTTGCAAAAGCCTTTGATGTAAAATTTACAAGTAAAGAAGGTAATGAAGAATATGTATGGGCTTCTTCGTGGGGAGTTTCTACAAGGCTTATGGGTGCTCTCATTATGGCACATTCCGATGATAAAGGCTTGGTATTACCGCCGAAACTTGCTCCTATACAAGTAGTTATTGTTCCTATATACAAAAATGAAGAACAACTTGAAACTTTAAGAATAAAAGTTACGGAAATTACAGAGCAATTAAAAACAAAAGATATATCTTTCAAATTTGACGACAGAACAACACAACGCCCTGGATTTAAATTTGCAGAATGGGAACTAAAAGGGGTTCCGGTGCGTTTAGCGATAGGTCCGAGAGATATTGAAAACGGAACAATTGAACTTGCCCGCAGAGATACTTCCGAAAAGAAGACTTATGATATAGAAGGTATTGAAAATATCATTAAAGACCTGCTCTGTGAAATTCAGGATAATATCTTCAAAAAAGCTTTGAAATTCAGAGAAGAAAATACTTTTAAAGCCGATACTTACGATGAGTTTAAAAAAATTATCGAAAAAGGCGGTTTTGTTTTGGCACATTGGGACGGAACTGCCGAAACCGAAGAAAAAATACAACAAGAAACAAAAGCAACTATCAGGAATATCCCGTTTGACAGTCCGGAAGAAGAAGGTAAATGTATAGTTTCCGGCAAACCGTCAAAAAAAAGAGTTCTTTTTGCAAAAGCATATTAGTTTAATTGTTTATTATATTCATCAAATTAAAATTTAAAAATTATGAAAAACTCCGTTATTATTTTATTAATTGCCTTGTTTTTTGCTTCTTGCGGTGAAAATACCGATAAGCAAAACGACAAAAGTTCTGTCGATTCCGTTGCAAAAGCAGATATGGCTCTGCTCGAAAAAGCAAAAACCGTATTTGCAACATTACCGGAAGTTGCAGAAAATCCGGATAATAAGATTACCGATGCCAGAGTAAAACTCGGAAAAGTTCTTTATTTTGACAACAGACTGTCTTTCAAAGAAACTCAAAGCTGTAACACTTGTCATAATCTTTCAACTTTCGGTGTTGATAATTTACCGACTTCTCCCGGAGACAACGGCGGTTTAGGTCCGCGAAACTCTCCAACTGTTCTGAATTCTGCTATTCAAAAAGTTCAATTTTGGGACGGCAGAGCAAAAGATGTTGAAGAACAAGCAGGTATGCCTGTAACAAATCCGGTTGAAATGGCAATGCCTGATGAATCTTTTGTTATTGAGCGACTGGGTAAAGTTGAGGCTTACAAAAAAATGTTTACCGAAGCATTTCCTGAAGATGCAAATTCTTTAACTTATGAAAACCTGAAAAAAGCAATAGGTGCTTTTGAAAGAACTTTAATGACAACAGACAGATTTGATAATTTTTTGAACGGAGATTTAACAGCCTTAAATTCACAAGAGAAAAAAGGATTGGAAACATTTATGAATAAAGGTTGCACTGCTTGCCACTCAGGTGCAGGATTAGGAGGAGATTTAATGATGAAATTCGGTATCCATAAAGACTACACAGAGGTTATAGACAGCATTAAAGTTGTTGATGAAGGACTTTTTGCATTAACAAAAGAGGATAAAGACATGTTTGTTTTCAGGACTTCAGCTCTCAGAAATGTTGAAAAAACAGCTCCGTATTTTCATGACGGAAGTGTAAAAAGCTTAAAAGATGCCGTAAAAATTATGGCAATTACAGAGCTGGGACAAGAACTGACAGATGAAGAAACTGAAGATATTGTCGCATTTTTATCAACCCTTACGGGAGACTTAAGCGATGAAGTAAAAACTGCACCGACGATTCCTTAAATTACAAACTCTAACCAATCTCATCAAAAAAGATGTTGTTACAAATTTTATGACAACATCTTTTTTTTACGGCATCACTTTGAAATTACAATCTTTCTTAAAAAAGTTTCTTTATCTGATCTTATTTTCACAAAATAAACTCCTGCCTTAAAATCGGAAATATCAATTAAAATATTCTGAGAAGAAAAACTTCTTGAAATTAATTTTTGCCCTGCAATATTATAAATTTCAATTATCGACATATTATTGTTTTCGGATAACAGGATATTTATACAATCTTTTGCCGGGTTAGGATATATTTTTGCGAATATTTCCGTTTTTATATCATTTACCGAAACCGCCGTTGATAAAGTAATATTGTCTGTCCAAGCACAGTCGCTGCCCGAAGATACCGAACCGTCTTTATAATATTCCCATTTAAGATTGTATGTTCCGGGCGAAACAGGATAAGTTTCATTACTCCAAGGAACCTCTCCCGACCATTCATTTTGAAGTATTCCGTTAATATAAAACCTTAAATAATCCCAGTTTTCTTCTGATGATACCTTTTTCCAAAAACTAATATTGTAATCCTGCTCACAGGTAAATTCTATACTTAACGAACTTTTTTCATTATCAATAATGCTGCCTGATTTTGCGGCATATGTTCCGTCTTGAGATTGGTCAGAACTAACGAACCAGTTTTTACTCCCTTCAAATATCCAATTATGAGAAAACTGATTTTGTTCAAAACTTATTCTGTCGGTAATGCTGAAGTCATTATATCCGCTTTCCGGAAAAAAAGTCGTATGTTGGTTATTTGCATTATCTTTTGCAACTATTCTGTAACTTATAACATCACCGATATTTAGCTCTGCACCGGGAAAATCTGCTGTATATATATTATTACCTTTATAAGTAAAAAAGAAATTATTTTCAGCATTTCCGTTTATTTTCCATTCTATATAAGAATTCTGTAAGTCAATACCTGTATTATCCGTTATTTCGGCCTTAACTTTTGCATCGTTCCAAAGGTTTATGTAATATTCTTTAATCGGATTATGCAATATAACCGGTGCCGTGCTATCCGGTGCGGCATTAAAAGTAAAATAAGAAACGGGAGCTTTTTCGGGTAATGTTCTTGTGCTGATATCGTTTTGTGCTTGTATATAGTAGTCATATATGCCTGAAGTTCCGTCGCCGGGAATATCTGCCGACCATATGCCGTTATTTTCCGTCATATCTGCAGATTGCCATATGCCGCCGTCTTTACGCCAATATATTTTTTGTCCGCCTGAAATCAGTGCAGTTCTGCTGTTAATTTGAGTTGTTACTGTGTAGGGACCGTTATAATCTTCCGTATCAAATAAGGGATTATGTATAATTTCCGGTAAAAAATATTGATATGCAGCCATAACATCAATAATACCCCAACCGTATTCGTTGTTAGGAGTTTCGTGATTACTTGCAGTCATTTTCAGTGCTTCAAAAATATCCATATTACTTACCGAGGGCACCATTTCCATTAAAATTGCGGCAGCACCTGCCGTAAGCGGACAAGAAAAAGAGGTTCCGCTTGCAGTTGTATAGCCGTCAACAGAGTTTGGAGATGCCACGGTAACATTGTAACCTTGAGCCATAACTTCGGGCTTTATTCTTCCGTCACCGGTTGGTCCTACAGAACTGAAATAGGCTCTGTAACCGTCGGCATCAACGGCACCTACGGCAAGAACACTGTCACCGTCGGCAGGTGCACCGATTGTTGTTGTTCCGCTGCCTTCGTTACCGGCTGAGTTAACGACTAAAATTCCTAAACTTGCGGCAATATCTGCCCCTATTGTAATTATTGCTGTATTCCCGTCAAGTTCTGAAGCACTGTAGCCTGTTCCGTCATCAAAGCCTATGTAGCCGAGAGATGTAGATGTAATATCGGGGCCCCAATTATTCTCAGCCCATTCCACAGCAGCAACCCAATTATCTTCTTCTACTGTTGTTTCACTGTCTGTATTTTCGGTTTTTGTAAGAATAAACTTTGCACCGTATGCCGGACCTATAAGCTGTCCTTGATAAAATCCGCCTATTGTGCTTAAAGTCATCGTTCCGTGGTCGCCCGTTCCCATATCTGCCTGGTCGTCAACAACTGTATCGTTATTTACAAAATCCCAAGTTCCCAGTATTCTGTTTTCTGCTTGCATATTTGCAAAAACCTGATGTCCGAGATTATTAAAACCTGCATCCATTACACAAATAATAACTCCGCTTCCGTTATATCCTAAATCGTGTGCGGCGGGAACATTTATTTGTTCATTCTGATTTAATGATGAACCGTAATTAAGATTGTATTTTATTGATTCAGGAAAAGTATAATTTTGATATGCGGAAGCAAAGCTAAATTTCGGTTCTTTCCGGTTTATTTTTGCTTTTCTTACAATGTCGATTTTTTTCACGAAATTCAGCGATGCTATTTCATTTATTTGACTTTTATTAACTTCTGCCGAAACAGCATTGAGCCAATTAGATTTATGTCTTAACTTTATAATGTGTTTTGATATTTCCGAAACGTAGGTATTTAAAACCGGGATATCGTAAAAAGTAACGATTGATGCTTTATTTTTCATCAGTTTTTTTCTGCGTTCAACGGCATTCTTCGGAAGTTTGCTTTCTGCTTCGAAAAGTTTTGCGTTTATATTATCGCCTTTGTCTTTAAAAAATATCCAAACGGAGAATAAGTCTTTATCGGATGATGCGGTTTTTGTTTTTAATGCTTCTGATATTTTGGTTTCCTGGGCTGTTAAGTTATGACCGATAATAAGGACAAATATCGCAAAAAAAGTATATTTCAAAATTTTCATAAAAAATAAATTATTATACAGTTAAAGACACAAAATATATATTACAGTTGCATTTTTGCACTATGTTTTTCGCATTATATTTTCGGCACTTTTCAGGGTTTCCGGTTTCCCGAGGTCAAACCAATATTTATAATTTACTTTATTGCCGATAATTTTATGCTTTTCTGCTAATCGCAAGTATAAATTGATTACTGAAAATTTTCCTGTTTCCGTTATGTGTTTAAATATGTCTTTATTAATAATATGTATGCCCGTAAATGAAAAATCCGAAAATTTTCCGTTACAATTTCTTATTTTTTTTATTTCTCCCGTTTGTATATTTTTCCACATACAAAGTTGCATATTTTCGTTAAAAGATAACTTCCTTGCAGAACTTGAATTATGAACTGCAAGTGTTGCCAAAGCATTGTTTTTTATATGATTTGCAATAAATTCTTTTATGTCAATATCAGAAAAAATATCTACATTATGTATAAGGATATGTTCGGCATCTTTCAGTTTGTCTTCTGCGAACAGCAAAGCTCCTCCCGTATCCAGTAATTTTTCTCTTTCGTCTGATATTTGAATATTGCACCCGAAATTATTTTTTTCTTTCAGAAAGTTAATTATTTGATCCGGAAAATGATGAATGTTTATAATAAAATCATTAATTCCTTGCGATTTAAGATTCAGGATTGTGTGCTCTAAAAGCGGTTTTTTATTAAGTAATACCAATGCTTTAGGCTTATTACGGGTAAGCTGTTTTAAGCGGGTTCCGAGACCTGCGGCAAGGATAAATGCTTTTATCATAAATGTTTTTTGTTTTCGTTTGATTTTTCAGAAGTTAAGTCATAATATTCGGGAAATGATTTATAGAAATAGTCCTGAATTTTGGTTCTGACGTCCATTTTTATAAGTTTTTTATTTTCACTTGTCGGAAAGGTTCTGTTTGACAGAAATATGTAAACAAAATCATATTCCGGATCAGCCCAAACGAGTATGCCGGTAAATCCCGAATGTCCGAAACTTTTATCGGAGGCAAGTTGAGAAGCCGGTCCGCCTTCCGGTCGTAAAACACGGTCAAAACCCAAAGCTCTTCGATTTCCGTTTTTGCAAAATGCACAAGACGTGAATAGTTTTACCACAGATGATTTAAAATATCTTCTGCCTCCGTAATGTCCGTATTGCAGATACATTTGCATCATTTTGGCAATATCGTCGGCATCAGAAAAAAGCCCGGCATGCCCGCTTACTCCTCCGAGCATTGCTGCCGCATAATCGTGTACATACCCCTGAATGATTTGATGCCGGAAAAAGTTATCATTTTCTGTCGGTATAATTTCCGTTTTTTTGAAGCGTTTAAGAGGTAAATATCCTAAAGTTACCGCTCCCAATTTGTTATAAAAATATTCCGATACATAATTTTCCTGTTTAAGTCCTGTTTGTTCTTCAATCATTTTATGAAAAAGAATAAACCCTAAATCGCTGTATTTATATTTTTATAACAAATTGGGAGCGGTAACTTTAGGATATTTACCTCTT
>CAMZKI010000206.1 GCA_947311125.1 uncultured Chlorobiota bacterium | reverse complement strand
TTACATATCAAATAAAATAGTGTTTTTTATTTGATATGTAAGAAGCCGCTCGGAAAATATGAACGGCTTTTGAATTAATTTAAAAAATTATATTATGTTTGCACAAATCTACGCTTATTACTCATAAAAGATATGAGTAAAATTACCTAAAAATTAAAAAACTCTATAAACCGGTGTTTTTACGATTTTAAATTTTCTGAAATATCCGGATTAATTTCTTCATTTTAAAATTTTAATATAACCTTTTCTTTGCTCTATTCGTCCTCCTGTTTCCGGCTTTTTGAGTATGCGACTTACAACTTCTCTTGCAGTTCCGAGTTCTTCAGCAATTATCTTATGCGTTACCTGAATTTCAGTCAAACCTGAAACTTCAGATTTGTTAAGCAGGTAGTCATAGATACGAGAATCCAATTTTTTAAATAAAACCTGGTTTAATGTTTCTATAAGTTCACTATACCTGTTGTCGTAAAGGTTGTAAAACATTCTGTTAAATGTTTCATAATTTTTTACCCACTTTTTTACAAAATCTGCAGAAAACATAATAATAACAGAGTCTTGCCCTGCTAAGGCAAATATTTTACTCGGTGTATTATTTAAAACTGCCGATAATGACATAATACAACTTTCTTTAGGTTTTATATAGTATAATAAGAATTCTTTATCTTCATATTGAGTATAGACCTTAACGACACCGTCAATAACAACAGGCAGCATCTTTATATATTGCCCGAAACGTATAACCTTCGTTCCTTCGGGTATTTCTTTTATTATTCCTGATAACAGCATTTCTTCCAGTATTTTTTTTTCGAAATCAGGAAATTTTTGCTTTAGAAAGTTTAGGTTAATATCCATAATACAGTGTTTTTTCAGTTTGTTTTTACGGGTTTCAATTCGTAACCTTTTTCTTTCAGTAAATTTAAAATACCGTTGTTTCCGGCAAGGTGTCCTGCACCTACTGCAATAAATACGGGTGCTTCTGTTACTGATTTTTCAATTTCGGAAATCCAGTCTTTATTTCTGTCAGACAAAAATTTGTCTCCGAGTTTTGCCGTAGAATCGTCTGCATCAATTAGTTCTTTCAATTTATTCAAATCCTGTTTTTTATAAACTTCAACCATTTCATTATAAGTTTCTAAGGGATTTTCAGATAATTCTCCGTCAAAGAGCATTTTAATTTGGTCTTCTATGCTTATATCATTTACTAAATTCATTTGAAATTGCAGTGTTTCTAAGCCCGAAACTTTCATTCGGTTTTTCTTTGCCTGTTTATTTAATTCCTGTTCATATGTTTTTGTTTTTCCGACCAACTCGCTGATTATTAAGGATGAACCAAATAAAGGCTTAACTTTTAATATTTTATTATAAGTTGATTTGCTTATTTTTAGAGTATCTGTCAGGTAGTTTTTGAATTTTACAGAATCTTTTTTTGATATATAATCGTATAATGTTTTTCCTGGCGGTAACATTATTTGTTTTGCAACATTTATTTGCTCAGCCAAAGAAAGGTTTATGTCTGTTTCAAGAAGTAATTTTTCACAGGTATTAAATTTCTCTTTCATTACATCAGTAAAAAAATAATCGTTTTTAGGGATTAGGTGGATAGTTCCGAAGATATATGAAGGCTTTTCGATACCGTTTCCGGAAATTTCCCATAATAATGAATTTTCGGTTGTATCTTTTTGTGCCTGTAATATGGTTGTAAAAAGTATAAGCGATAAAAAAAGTATTATTTTTTTCATTTTCTGTATCTTTTGTTTTGAATATTGCGATATAAAAATAGTAATTCTTTTTCTTTTTCAGGTATAGTTATGTTTTTATGGTAGTTTTTGAGCAATTCGGATGCTTCTTCTTTAACCTTTTTTTTACTGAAATATTTTTCGTGAGCAAAATTTAAAAATTTAATAACCCTGAAAGCATTGAACCAATTAAAAAAACGTTTTTCAAAAATTTGCAGATTCGGGCTGTTTGATTTTATCTTTGCATAATCTTTTTCAAATTCATTTGTTACAAGAAATTCACGGATAATTTCGGGAACATTATTATAGTAAAAATTTTGGAACAAATCGGGTATTTGTCGAAAAAAATTTTTTAAAATAACGAAAGATTCAAAGTCATAAGTTCCGAAATCATTATTTTTATTTTTAATCATTTTTGATATTGCCGCTCCGGTTCCGAAGGGGACTCTGTCTGAAATTCTGGGTGAAGGAAAAACAGTTGTGTTATTAATCTCACCGTAATTTCCGAGAGGTATTATTTTTTGCAGAAAATAAAAATCTTCACCGGCTTTTCTTCGATTCATTCCTCCTTGTTTTGCATAAATATCGGCACGCACTACAAAACTTGGGCCTATTGTATGGTATGCAAAAGGAAAATTTGCAAAACGTAATGCTTCCGTAAAATATCTTAAATGTAATTCGTAATTTATGATATTTTCATATATTTTTTTAGGAAAATCCTGTCCTTCCGTAGGATGTTCAAAGTTTACGGAGCATGCATTTATGTGCGGATTTTGTCTGAAATAGTTTTCAATTTCCGTTAAATAGTTTTTTTTTGCTAAAGCGTCTGCGTCAAAACCGGCAATTAAACCTTCGGGCTTGTTTAAAAAATTAAATCTGTGAAGTGCTTCGTCCATTCCTGTTTTTCGTGCTAAACCTACACCTGAAAATTTACGGGGAAAATTCTCAAAATTAAGTATATAAAATTTAAGTTTTTCGTTGCTGTTTTCTTTTGCGAATAGCTTGGCAAGTTCATAGGTTTTTCGGTTTTTTTCTATAATATTTTCAGCTGTATCTTCAGAAGAATTTATGATAACAATAACTTCTGCTGATTTTTCGGGTAAATCGCAATTTCTTAAAGATTGCAAAGATTCGCACAATTTATTTTCGTTAAAAGCCGGAATTACAATCGTCAGAAATAAATCATGGGCAGGCTTTTCGGCAATTATTTCTTTTTTGGAATTAAATCGTTTAAAATATATATCGGCAAAACTCATTTTGTAAAAAAAGTGCCGCAAAACTTGCGGCACAATATTTTTTAGTGAATAATCATAATATTTTATTTTTCTTCTTTTTTCTCTAATGATGCACGATATCTTTTGTTCAAACCTTTTATTACGTCTTCTGTTATGTCGTATTTTTTATCAAAAAGTAAAATGTTCGAACCGAGGGTATCGCTCGTGAGTATCATATCATAATGATTTTCTTTATTGTAAACTTTTAAATAGTTTTTGATACTGTCAAGAATTTGCAGTGTCAGTTTCTGAGATTTATCCATCATATCAACTTGATAGTTTTGTTGGTCTTGTTGCAGTTTTTGCTGTTCGAGAGCTAATTGTTCCTGTTTTTTTTGAGCTGATGTAGGTGTAATCATCCTGTTTTGTAAATCTCTTTGTATTTTTAAAAATTTTGTCTGTAAAGATTTATATCTGGCATTCAAATCAGCTTCTTTATCTTGTTGTTCTAACATTAATGCTGTTTGTAAGTCGTTGTAATATTCGTATGATTCGGCTAATGTGTCTGTTTTAACTACTGCTATTTTAAATTTAGCTGTTTCTCCGGAAATAGTGTTATCTTTTCCGTTATCTTTATTACAATTAGATAAAGAAACTGTAATAATTACTGCTAATACCAAAATTGAAAAAAAACGTTTCATCTGTATATTTGTTTTTAAGTTTATTT